>CAMWTV010000129.1 GCA_947177215.1 uncultured Muribaculaceae bacterium | reverse complement strand
GGGAGAGAGTCGTAAAGCAACACTTTCTCTGCGAGCAGAAATGCTGCCGACTGTTCGAGTCTGTCAAACACTCTTCTGGCGGCTTCGCGCTTCTCCTGCTCCGAAAGCAGACTCTTGCGGGTCTTGATACGGCTTCTTATCTCATCCTTGTCCATGATTTCTGTCTTATGGTGTCATTGCCTGTCTGATGGGGCGGCATCGGCGCCTGTGTCTGTGATCGGGAAAGCCGCTCCGCCTCCGAGAAGCTCTTCTATGGCTCTGTTCACATTCGAGTCCATGCGGTTCACGATCGTGAAATAGGCGGTGTAGCCGAGCACATCGCGCGCTATCAGACCTTTCAGTTGATTAACAATCAGATCGTGTGAAATGTTGATATAATACCACCGGGCCGACACACCGTTTCTCGAGGCGAAATTCACGAACTGCCTCAGCAGAGAGTCGTCGGGGGGGAGCAGTTTCTCAAGAGCTTCTACCGAAGTTGCATCCTCGAATTTTTCGCGGTTGGCATCAACATAGTCGAACGCAAACTTCTGGAGCAATCCTGCGTTGGCCACATTGATATAGTAGGATGTGATGCCCGATGTGTCGTTAGGCACAAAGATGTCGGGCATTATGCCGCCACCGCCGTAAACCGTGCGCCCGTGCATGGTCTTGAACTCAATCGACTTGTCGAGCTTTATTGAATCCTGGCTGAACATCTCGCCACGGTTATAGCGGTCGAGTATGTCGTGGCCATACTGGGCAAGATTTGAGTAATCTTTCTGGATGCAGCGGCCTGACGGTGTGTAGTATCGTCCGATCGTGAGTCTTATGGCGCTGCTGTCGGGAAGCACCGACTGGCGCTGTATCAGTCCCTTGCCGAACGAGCGGCGCCCTACGATAAGCGCGCGGTCGTTGTCCTGGAGGGCGCCGGCGAATATTTCAGACGATGATGCGGAGAACTCATCGAGCAACACCACAACCTGGCTGTCTTTGAAGTTTCCGTTGCCATCGGCCTGCACACCCTTCTGGGCGTAATAGTCGCGTTCTTTGGTCGTAACTATTATGTCGCCTTTTTCCAGAAACTCGTTAGCCATCAGGAAGGCGATTTCCATAAATCCGCCCTGGTTGCCTCTGAGGTCGATGATGAAATCTTGCGCGCCATCGCGCTTGAGCTGGTTGAGGGCCTGCCAGAACTCGTCGTAAGTTGTGCGGCCGAACTTGTCGACCTTTACATAGCCTATTCCGGGCGATGCGATATATGACGCTGTGACCGTGTTCTGCGGAATGTCGCCACGTGTCACCTCGAATGTCAGCGTTTTTTTTGCAGAGGGACGTCTGATGCCGAGTTTCACGCGTGAGTCTCGCTCGCCGCGCAGTTTTTTCAGCACCTGTTCGTTTTTCAGACCTATGCCGGCAACATTCTCGCCATCGACAGAGACTATGCGGTCGCCGGCCTTGATGCCGATTTTTTCCGACGGGCCTCCTGAAACCACCTCGACCACGGTTATGGTGTCGTTGTTGATCATGAACTGCACCCCTATGCCGCAGAAACTGCCGTCAAGTTCTTCATTGACCGACTGGAGGTCTTCGGCCGGGATATAGACCGAATGCGGGTCAAGGTTTGTGAGCAGTCCCGGCAAAGTTTTCTCAAGCAGACTGTCGAGGTCAACCTCGTCTACATAATCTTTCTTTATGAGATTGAGAATTGTCTGGAATTTTTTCTGTGCAGTGGTGGGGCCGCTCTGATGGTTGAGCATGTCGCCTCCGAGAAATCCTAAAACAAAAGTGAGCGCTACCGTAAGCGGCACCCATACCGATGTTTTTTTTATCTGATTCATATGTTAAGATGATGACTGTTCCTGCGGGTAAATCTGATCTGGACGTGACCGGCGCCGATAACCGGTCAGCAATACACCGGCGGCTTACTGCAGAGAGGGGATATGCACACATTCCACTCTGGCGCGTCGCAGAAGGTCGATGCCGTCGGTTATGCGGTAAAGCTCATGAAACACCACACGGCTTATCCCGGCCTGGATAATAAGTTTGGCGCATTCCACACATGGAGATGCGGTTATGTAGAGCGTGGCACCGTCCGACGAGTTGTTGCTCCTCGCCACTTTTGTTATCGCGTTGGCCTCAGCATGCAAAACATACGGTTTGGTCATTCCGGTCTCGTCCTCACACACATTCTCGAATCCCGATGGTGTGCCGTTGAATCCGTCAGAGATTATCATTGAGTTCTTGACTATGATGGCTCCCACTTTGCGCCGCTGGCAATATGAGTTTTCTGCCCATATCTCTGCCATACGCAGATAACGTTTGTCGAGCGCTTCTTGTTTGGCGCCATCGTTATGCCCCTTGTCAGATGTTTCTTCTGCCGGAGCCACGGAGTGCTTCATTTCCATGCGTAGGCTGTCCACTGGTTTCTTGTTTGATTATGATTTTTTAATTATCATGCAAATTTACAAACTTCACTGCAATTAACAGCGTTTCAAGAGCCATTTCTCGCTGCTTTACACATTAATTAATAAAAGGGGAGAGGTGAAGGCCTGATGAGATTCGTTGTGCAGGGCGCCTGGCGGTGTCATCATATCGTTTTTTGGGGCATATGTTCCAGGTGGCGACAAACTCTTGAGATGTTACAGATGTTACAGATGTTACAATAACCGTACAATGTGTTACAATATGATTTCAGGAAGCAAAGAGCGTCTCTTTTTGGTAAAATGGGATGGAATGAAAAAAATAATATATGGGATGCGCAAAATTTGCAAAGCTTTAATCGGTTGATGATTAGCATGTTGTATAATCTATTGAGTTTTATTTGAAATATTTTTGTAACTTTTTTGTAAAAACTTTTGGTAGTTCCGAAATAATGAGTACCTTTGCAATGTAGTCACAAAGATGTTACATCTGAGCTACATTGAAAATCATTTAGACCACCTTAAAATTATTACTGTTATGAGTTCCCAGAATTTCCAGACCAAGCTTCTCTCACTCCAGAGCAATCTCCTGAATTTTGCGTATATGCTCACTTCAAACAGAGATGACGCATACGACCTGTTGCAGGACACTACTCTTAAGGCCCTTGACAATGAAGACAAATATGTCGACAATGTAAACTTCAAAGGCTGGGTTTTCACTATCATGCGCAACATCTTCATCAATAATTACCGCAAGGTTGTGCGCTCTGCCACAGTGATTGACCAGACAGAAGATCTCTACCATCTCAATCTCCCGCAGGAATCAGGCCTCGATACCCCTGAAGGCTCTGTTGCCGCCGGCGAGATCACGGCTGCCATCAATTCGTTTTCCGACGATTACCGCATTCCGTTTTCAATGCACGTTGCAGGCTACAAATACAATGAAATAGCCGAGAAGATGAACCTCCCTCTCGGCACGGTGAAGAGCCGCATCTTTTTTGCCCGTCAGCGGTTGCAGAAAATGCTTAAGGATTATCGCTGATTCTAAGGCAGGAACTTATAGATTAAATGATTTTAAACACACTCACCTCTCACTCCGATGTTTTAAAACCGACAAGCCGGACGGCGGATACGTCTCGCTTCGCAATGATCATCTTTGTGCCAAGGGATAATGAAGCACTGTTAAAGGATGAAAATCAAGACTGATCTATTGTTTTGATTATAAAAAATATGAAAGGTTAAAGCCATCAGGCAAAGGTTTATGATTCTGGCGCTGTGTCAAGATAATGGCACAGCGCCTCTTGTTGTTGCCTGTAAATCATAGTTGGCAGAAACATCTTAATGCCGGCGTTTGTTATAGACAACAGATTTCATACGTTTTATTTATGACAATGGATAGCAATAGTAACGGCAGGCGCCATATCGTGGTGGTAGGTGGCGGATTCGCGGGTCTTAATTTTGTAAAACACATCGACACACGTTTTTACGACATAACGCTTGTCGACAGTCACAACTATCACAGTTTTCCCCCATTGTTCTATCAGGTGGCTTCGGCCGGGCTTGATCCGGCGAGCATATGTTTCCCTCTGAGGCGTGAACTGCGGAAGCTTAAAACACCCTGTGTGCGTTTCCATATGGGGCATGTCGACTGTATTGATGTGTCGGCACGTACGGTGCGCACAGACCATGATACGCTGGCTTACGATATTCTGGTTATCGCCGCAGGCTCTACCAACAATTTCTTCAATATGCCCGAGCTTGAGAAGTCGGTCTACACCATAAAATCCACCCCTGAAGCTCTACGTTGCCGCAACGACATCCTGGGGCTGCTTGAGCGTGCGGCGGTTGAGAAAGACGCTGCTGTGCGCCGGCGCATGCTAAGGTTCGTGGTGGTGGGAGGAGGCCCTGCCGGAGTAGAGATTGCCGGTGCGATAGGCGAGATGAAGCGTTACATTCTGCCGCGCGAATATCCTTCGATTCCTCAGGAAGAGATGTCGATAACTCTTATCGAGGGATCGCCGAAACTGCTCGGGGCTATGGGTGAGAAATCATCGCGTGACGCATACGACGGGCTGCGGTCGCTGATGGTCGATGTCAGGCTCGGTATGGGGATGAAATCTTATGCCGACAATCGTGTGACTCTGGCCGACGGTTCGGTTATGGATGCCTCGATGGTTATATGGACTGCCGGTGTCACCGCCCGCCCGTTGGAATTTATCAATGGGGGAGAGGTTGCCCGAGGGCATGGCAACCGTCTGGTAACCGACGGGTATTGCCGCCTGACAGGCCAAGGCGATATATATGCCATCGGCGACATCGCCATCATGCCGGAGGCCGACACCGCGTTTCCCAATGGGCATCCCCAGCTCGCTCAGGTTGCCATTCAGCAAGGGCGGCTTGTGGCCCGGAATCTGAATTCACAGGCCCGCGGCGGGCAAGTTTCCACATTCAGATATAAGGATAAAGGCTCTATGGCCACGATAGGGCGTAACCGGGCTGTTGTCGACATGAAAAAACTGCATATGTCGGGTTTCTCGGCATGGCTTGTCTGGATGTTCGTCCACCTGATCTCTCTGCTCGGAATGAGAAACAAGCTTACGGTTCTGATCAACTGGATCTGGGCTTATTTCAATTACAGCACATCGTTGCGTCTGCTCATCCGTCCGGGCCGGTGGCCGCGCCGCGACCTTTGGCAGGAATGATACCGGGATCAGAAAGGAGCGCCCCCTCCGTCGCCGCTTATGTCGGCGCTTCCGCCTCCGAAAGGTGAAGGCTGTCCGAACGGGTCGGCGTTCGCTCCATCCCCGTCGCCTCCATCTCCGTTAAGTTTCGACCCTACGATATGGCGGGTTATCAGGGCGTTCTCGTCCCAGTTCTGAAAGCGTGCATACTGGCTTACAAAACGCATCTTCACATCGTCGACCTTACCCGAACGGTGTTTGGCCACTATAAACTGTGCCAGCCCGCGGATGTCGTTTCCTTCGGCATCCTCGCTGCTGTGAAGGTAATATTCCGGACGGTGAATGAAACACACAATGTCGGCGTCCTGCTCGATGGCCCCCGATTCACGCAGGTCGCTGAGCTGTGGGCGTTTCGACTGGCTGTCGGTGCCGCGGCTTTCAACCGAGCGGTTAAGCTGCGACAGCGCTATGATCGGAATGTTCAGCTCCTTGGCCAGCTGTTTCAGCGACCGTGAGATCATTGACACCTCCTGCTCGCGCGAACCGAATTTCATGCCCGAGGCGTTCATCAGCTGCAGATAGTCGATTATGATTATCCTGACCTGGTGCTCTCTGACCAGACGCCTGGCTTTGGTGCGCAGCTCGAAAATAGAGAGCGACGGGGTGTCGTCGATATATAACGGAGCCGAATACAGGCTTTTCACGCCGCTCATGAGCTTGTCCCAGTCGCCGTCGCTCAGGCGGCCGCTCTTTATTTTTTCACCCTCAAGCTCACAAACATTGCTTATCAAACGGTTAACCAGCTGGAGGTTGCTCATCTCAAGCGAGAAAATAGCAACGGGGGTGTTGACGTTTACGGCCATGTTTTTGGCCATCGAGAGCACAAACGCGGTCTTACCCATAGCCGGACGGGCGGCGATGATGATGAGGTCGGAGTTCTGCCATCCCGATGTGAGCTTGTCAAGTTCGTGAAACTGTGTCTCAAGTCCTGACAGACCGGTTTCACGGTTGGCCGCAGCCTCTATCTGCTCTATGGCCTGCTTGATCACAGGGTCGATCTGGGTTACATCTTTCTTTACATTCCGCTGCGAGATCTCGAACAGCTTCCCTTCGGCTTCCTGCAGCAGGTCGTCAACGTCGTTGCTCTCGTCGAACGCTTTCCCTTCAATCGACGATGCGAAGTTTATAAGCTCACGGGCCAGATATTTCTGGGCTATGATTCTTGCATGGAACTCTACATGCGCTCCCGAGGCTACTTTGGCCGTAAGTTCTGAAATATACAGCGGGCCGCCTACTTTCTCGAGATCGCCGTTGGCACGCAGCTTCTCGGTCACCGTAAGCATGTCGATAGGCTGCTGCGAGGCTCCGAGCTGCTGTATGGCCGCATAGATCGACTGGTTCTTTGGGTCATAGAAGCTTTCGGGCTTCAACAGGTCGCACACAGTGGTGTAGGCGTCTTTTTCAAGCATCAGTGCGCCAAGCACCGCCGATTCTATCTCTGTGTCGCGCGGCTGCACTCTTCCCCCTGTTTCATAAAGGCTTTCGCCGCGGGGTTGCCTGGGCCTGTATCCCCCCTTCTGCGCTCGGTTGTT
>CAMWTV010000128.1 GCA_947177215.1 uncultured Muribaculaceae bacterium | reverse complement strand
ATCTTATAGAGAGCAAGAACAGTAAAAAATAGAGTTATGGGAAATGTGTTTGGCTATTCGCTTGCTTCGTCGTTGCCGCTTGCGGTGATGTATCTGGTTTACAAATGGCTTCTTGCCTCTGAAAACCAGCACAGGTGCAACAGGGTGGTTTTATGGCTGATCTGTGTGGGTTCGCTTGCTCTGCCTGTTGTGGCTGATAAAGTTCCCGATATTGCGCGGGGCGCTCAGGCTGTGGGCGGAGATGTTGAATTTATGATGCCTGAAATCGCATTTGGTGTTGCCGGAGGAGAAGAGGCAGTGTGGCCTGTGGTGTTGCTGGCGGTCTATATGGCGGGGATGGTTTTGTGTGCGGGGCTTACATTGGTCACGTTTATACGGCTTGTGCGTGTGGTGGCCAATGGCGAGAGGCTTCCTATGGGGAAATATACTGTTGTGATAACCCGCAACGACAATATCGCGCCTTTCAGCTGGTGGCGTTATATAGTCATGAGCCGGACTGATTTCGAGGAGTCGGGAAAGGTGATTGCTCTTCATGAGGTGAAACACCTTGACTGCCGACATTGGATTGACCTTCTTGCCGCCCAGCTGCTGGTGGTTTTCCAGTGGTATAATCCGGCTGCCTGGCTGATCAGAGAGGAACTTAAAACGGTGCATGAGTATCAGGCCGACGAAGCTGTGTTGCGATCAGGTGCTGATGCCCGTCAATATCAGATGCTATTAATAAAAAAGGCTGTTGGCGCGAGATTCCCGTCACTTGCCAACAGCCTGAATCACAGTAAACTTAAAAAACGTATCACTATGATGTATCAATCAAAATCGTCAGCAGGGCGCCGTCTGCGTGCTCTGGCTCTGATTCCAGCCGCGGCAGTGGCCGTGGCGGTAGCCGGCATTCCGGCAGTGGCTTCGGTTATTTCTGATGCCTCGCATGCGACAGTGGCTCCCGACAATGGCAAAGTTACGGAAATTCAGCAGAAACCCCAAGAATTGTCGGGTTTACTTGCTATGGCAAAGGCGTCGGACTCCGGCCGACAAACAGGTGCATCGGGAAGCAACGTGGTGAAAGCTGCCGAGCAGATGCCTCGTTTCAAAGGGGGAGAATCAGAGATGATAAAGTTTCTGGCCTCAAACATTAACTATCCGGAGAAGGCGAAGAAGGATAAGACCGAGGGACGTGTGGTGGTTAGGTTTGTAGTGTCAGAGACAGGAAAGGTTGAAAAGCCTGAGATTGTCAGGAGTGTGTCTCCGGAACTTGATGCGGAGGCTTTGAGAGTTGTCGGCATGATGCCAGACTTCACTCCGGGCACCGTTGACGGAAAGCCTGTTGCGTGCAGCTATGTGCTTCCGGTTCAATTTGCGCTGCAGTAACGATTGAAACGTGATCAGAAGGTGGAATAATTCCACGGTTACTTATAAAACAACGGCTGTGAGTGTTCTTCGCACTTCACAGCCGTTGTTTTTTAGAATTTTGCAGAAGATCAGAAGGCACAGCCGAGACCTATGGCTGCATAGGCCAGAGTGTAGTCGAGGGCTTTCATGCCGTCAGTCAATGTAACAGAGTTCAGAGGCATTATCACACCGCGCAGAACCACGTGAGATGTGAATTTGCGTGAGTGGGCCAGTGTGAGTCCGAATCCGAGCGATCCGTAGAAGTTTGTCTGCGATCCGTAGGACAAGAACGAACTGAACGATGCGCCAGCCTTGGCCTCGAGGAAGCATAGGCGATGATAGGGTGAGAATGATGTGCGCACCATGCCGTAGACCGGATAACAGCGCGACGAGTTGTTCATCATCGACATGATTCCTGCGCCAATGCCTGCGAACCGGATCCATTCGTTTTTGTAGCCGAAGCAGGCTGAGATCTCAAACATGGTCATGTCGTGGGCTGTAAGATCCACGCCGCTGCCAAGTCCTACTCCCCAGGTGAAGTGGTTCAGAGTGCCTTCAGCTCCGAACGGATCAGGTGTGCTGTTTCCAGGTCTGGCCGGTTTTTCCCGCCCGGCGGCGGCACCTGCACTCATAACGCTGTCGGTCGATGTGCGGGTGGCCACACTGCCGTCGGCATATGTTATCTCTGTAATGGTGGTGGTCGATGTCTTTACCACCGTGAGTGCCGGATCGTCTGATTTTTCCGGCTGTTTTTTCGCCGAGGCAGCCACAGCTGTCAACAGGAAACCTATTGCCAGCAGAGCTGATATTGACCGTTTCTTATAGGGGTAGCAGGGTGTCATCACAACGTTTCTTTTGATTGATTCCGTCAGGCTTTGGCGAGTTCGAGGCATGCCCAGCCGTCGCCTTTCACCGTGTGGCCTGTCTCAATCAGTCCCAGCGGTGAGGCTGTTTCCATTATCACGGGGATGTCAGCCTCATAGAAACCGCTGAGAAGCATTGAGCCGCCGGGGTTCAATGTCGAGGCATAAGCGGCCAGATCGGCGGTTATGATGTTCCGGTTGATGTTCGCGATGAATATGTCGGCGCTCATTCCAGAAAGCAGTGAGGCGTCGCCGAGGCGGACATCAATTTCGGGATGGCCGTTGGACGCCACGTTCTCGCGGGCGTTTATCTCGGCGGCCGGATCTATCTCGACAGCCACGACGGGAGAAGCTCCGCGCATGGCTGCGAGTATGGCCAGGATCCCGGTTCCGGTTCCCATGTCGATCACCGATTTACCGTTCAGATCCAGTTCAAGCAATCGGGCGATTATCAGCGATGTGGTTGCGTGATGGCCTGTGCCGAATGCCATTTTCGGATCGATTGTGATGTCATATTCACAAACGGGATAACCGGTGTGGAACGAGCTGTGGATTACGCATCTGTCGCCTACGACAATGGGTTGAAAATAGTGCTTTTCCCATTCGCTGTTCCAGTCCTGTCCCTCGATGGTTTTTGTCGAGGATGTGAGTTCAAGACCCGGAAAGGGGAACTGGCTTATGGTGTCGGCCAGAGTGCCGGCATCGAAGGCTTTGCTGCTGATGAAGGCGGTAAGCCCTGCATTGTCGGCGGTGAAGCTTTCGAAGCCGTTTTCAGCAAGCATGGCGGCCATTATGTCGGTTGCCGTTTCCATTTCCATCGAATCCGGCAGGCGCGTAATGTCAAGGCGCAGTTCAATATAATCGTTCATTGTCGCAGGGTTGTTGTTGCTGGGTTAGTTGTTGATTACGAACGGAGTGGCGTCTACTTTCACATTCCATGACCCGACTTTGGGGTTGGTGCTGAGGCAGTCGAATTCGAGGTTCATCGATTTCTCGTAGACGATTTCGGCCGAGAGGTCGGATATGGGGAAATCTGAGAACGGACGGGTGTTTATTACAGGAAGGAGAGCAGACGACTCAAGCGTGAACCCGTTTTCATCGAGCGTGAAGGGGATGCCGGGGAATGTGATCTGCTTGATCATATCGGGCATCGACGGGATGAATTTGGGGTTGAGGATGGTGATGTCGACAGTGCGGTTGTCGGGGTTGAATGAGTATTGACCGTTGTTGTATTTCAACATGTTGAATGTGACCAGATATTTGGCAGTCTTGGCCGATTCCACATTCGAAGTGTTCGACAGGTTGGTTGATGTTGTGGTGCCGAAATAGATTTCGTTGTAAGGCACAACCTTTACCTGGGTGTCGTCGAGATCGAACGACAGGAAGAAGGTGGGCACTGCCACATTTTCATCGTCGAAGTGGCGGTTGGCATCGCGCAGGCAGAAGAGGCGGATGTTTTTTACGAGGTGTGTGCGCGAGTCGGGGCCTTCGAATGCGTAAGGGCCATAGGTGTCGACACCGCGAACGTTGACATCCTTTTCGGTGCTCTGCGGAAGGTTTGTGAGAGTGAAGCTCAGCGGGGTGGTGCTGTTGTCGACTTTGAGATTCTCGACCTGGATGGCGCATGTGTTTGTCTTGAAATCGAAAACAAACAGGTATCCGGCTCCTGAAAACAGTTTCCAGTCTGAAGCTGAGGGGTTTTCGATAGGAGCTACGGCTGTGAACGAGCCGGCGGGGAGGAGAGTCAGTGTAATGGTCTGCTCATCAAATTCGAGGTTATTGTCGTTGTCGCACGATACGAGAGTGCCTGAAATGGCAGCGGCCATACAGGCGAACGAAAAAATTTTACGGAAAATTCTGTTCATTTCAGTGAGATAAAATAGTTTTGGACTTTTTTTCAATCAATTGAATGTAAGCGCATATCTAAGCGTGACTCCTAACGAGAAACCGTTGCCGCGCTGCAGAAATGCGTTATTTATAGAAACGAAATAAAATGTGGAATATTGCTTGTTTAACAGATTGTTCGCCCACAGCTCGGCCGATATGTCGCCACGGTCAGCCCTCACGGAGGCATCGAGCAGGGTGTAGAAAGGCTGGGAATGCCGGTTCTGCTAGTCCCAATAGATTCTTCCGACACCACGAAGATTCACGTCTGCGCTGAGGCGGTCGATAAAACTGTTTCGGAATGAGGTTGAGTATGCCGCTCCAAGAAACAATGTGTTTGCCGGAGCATAAGGCACGCGTCTCCCGGCAAAATTTATCCGTCCGTTGGAGAAGTCGGTGAAACGTGCGTCGGTGAAGCCATAGCAAGTGCGCAATGCAAATCCTTTCGGCAGCTGCCATGACGCGGCTATTTCCACGCCCCTTGAGCGTGAGCGCCCTGCATTGGCCATTATGCGTCCGGTTATGCTCCCTTCGGGGAACATGGTGAGCTGCTGGTTGCGGCATTCGATCCAGAACATGGCCGCATCTACCGTCAGGCGGTGGTCAAGGAAGCTGAGATGTGTGCCGAGTTCGTAGTTCCAGGTTTTTTCAGGTTTGTAGCTGATCATTTCGTCGACACTGTAAAGCTCGGCCAGACCCATGAATCCGCGTATGCGCTGCTGAAGTACGTCGCTGAACATCTGGGTGTTGAAACCTCCGGATTTGTAGCCTTTGGTGACTGACGCATAGATGTTGCCGACCGATGAGGGAAGGGCATAGCTCACCGATACACGCGGCAGAAACTGCGAGTAGGTGTTGCTGAGGCTGCCACGGTCGTTGATGATTACCGGATTGTGAGAGTGTGGCACAGGCGGGTTGACAGTATAGTTCCAGACGGTGTATGACGAAGATGTGTGGCTGTGATAATCGATGGCTGTGTGTTCCAGATCCCATCTAAGGCCAATTTCGAAGGTGAAAGGGGCGAGATTCAGAGAGCTGCGGTGATAGAGTGAAATGCCTTTGGCCGGCATTATGAAATCGGAGCCGAGCAGCAGCTCACGTTCGTCCCATATAATGGGATAGTCGGGACTCATGGCGTTGGCGTTGTCTTCGATAAGGCTGGAGATGCCGTAGTCGAAAAATCTGACCGGAGCCGACATGTCGGCGCGTTTTATGAATCCGAATGCCCCTGCAAGCCAGTTGTAGCTTTTCCCGACGCACCCTTTGGCAACCATATCGAGGGTAAATGACCATTCATGACGTTTCTGGGTGAGCGTGAAATAATCGAGTGGCAGAAAGTCCTGGTCAAGCGTCATGTTGTCGTTGATATACTGGAAGCTGCCTATGGCTGAGAGGTCGATGTTGCCGATGCGTCCGCGCGCTGTCAGCCCGTCGGTCACGGTGAGCCGCTTGTAAAAGCATGTGTCGTTGTAGGATATCAGCCCCGACTCAACCGACTGATATGGATAGCCATGCTGCACCGAATGTGAGACCGATGCGGTGTTTTCTGCGATCCATTCCGATGCAGGGCGCCACGATGTTTTCCAACGTCCGCTCCATTGGCGTTCCACCCCTGTTTTGGAGTTGTTGAAACTGTTGCGCCAGAACCCGTCGGTTCCGGTGGCGTAAAGGTTCAGCGCCATGCCGAGAGAGGGCCTGACGCGTTTGTAGATTCCGGCCGATGCCCGGTAGCTGTTGTGTGTGGCGTATTCGCCGGAGAGTCTGAGCCCCTCGAAAGAAAAAGGCGACAGGGTGTGGATGTTTATAAGTCCACCCATGGTGTTGCGGCCGTAAAGAATGTTTTGCGGCCCACGCAGAATTTCAATCCGTTCGATATCGGCAATGTCGAAATCGAAGTTGTCTTTGTTGAGAATGGGCACATTGTCAATGTTCAGGCCTACGACCGGCTGATCGATTCTGGTTCCAAGACCGCGGACGTAGACTGAAGATGTCATTCTCGAGCCATATTGCGGCATATAGAAATTGGGGGCTATCTCGCTGGCCTGTTTGATGTTTACAAGGTTAAGGCGCTCTATCTCAGTGCGTGTGAGCCAGGTTGCCGATTCTGTTTTCTCAACGGATCCGCCCCCCTTTATGGCAGTGACCGATACGGCCGGAAGCTGCATGAGGGTATCGGCAACCTCGTCCGTCACGGTGGTGGCGAGCAACGGGAAAGCCGATGTGCACAGCAAAGCGGCGGTGATGGCTCGTATGATCAGGTTTGAAAACAGATTCGTATTTGTCATTATAATCTTAGCGGCTGCAAAATTACGAAAAACTTCCCTATGCCGCAACCGGAGTGAAGCGTGGAGCTGTATTGATGAGAGTGCGGGGGATTTTGGAAAAATATCAGCCTCAGGGCGGTTTCCTCTTGCATTTTGCTGAAAAATGTGTAACTTTGCGCAGTATTCTGTATTCTTTACAGATGTGCTTACGAAAACAAACGGAACAGAAAGGAATATATTAAATTTTAGTAGGTATGAAATTTACGATTAAAACCATCATGGCATCTA
>CAMWTV010000127.1 GCA_947177215.1 uncultured Muribaculaceae bacterium | reverse complement strand
AACGTTCGCGTATTGACTTGATTTCGGTGACATTGCTGACGAAGCGGTTGCCCGACCGAAGACGGTTATCGCTCTCTTTCAGAACCATAGATCTGAAAGAATCGTTAGCGTCGGGCGTTACTCTGGCAAAGATAGTGGCAGAAGTAAGTTTCGACGGATCGGAGAAGTCGATGGGACGCAGGATGGTGTTTGTCGGTTTTTCGAATTCCATGCGGCGCAGGGGGTTGGTTATTCCTCCGATTTTCCACCGTTTGCCTGTGTCGGCGCTCCAAGGCGATTCTTCCGACAGGGTTGCGCCGATAATTTCGGATGACTTTATAGCGCGTGTGATTCTGTTCCATGCGGCAAAGTCTGACATGTCGATGGTTCTGAGATCTTTCATAGATATGACGGATGTCTTTCCGGTAATCAGCATGTCTCCTTTTTCCAGAATTTCTTTCAGCTTGTCGCTGCTTTCGCCTTCGGCACCTTTGATGCGGAATACTGTAACATAATCGGGGCTTACCGTCAGGGTGTTGGAGCCACTGAGCAGAAGTGAGTCCTCACGGTCGACGGTGGTGTATTCCATGCCCATGAAATTCAGTTCATAAGGTGTGGCGTATACGCCCAAGGCAGCGCTTTCTACCTCCGGCATGCTGCGGATTCGGTCGAATAGAGTGAGGATGTGGCCGGCTCCTGTCTCGTCGGTCTCGTCGTCGGGAGAGTGACCGGGCGCGTCAGCATCGACATAACCGGTCTCGATGGCGAAACAGTTTTCTGCATCAAGGCCCATGGGCTGTATTTTCAAGGATATTTTCGCCCACAGGAATGAGCACAGAAACCATACGGTGACGCTTACGATCAGCAGCTCCAGAGCGAGCCACAGATTGCTTTTCCACTCGCGGCATATCTGGTATAGGAGTTTTCTTTTCATTTCAGGAGTGTTATTGTGGGTTTATTTCTGCAGTCCGCCTATGGCTTCGGTGGGTTTCATCATGGCGGCGCGCCATGCGGGGATTCCGCAGCTGAGAATGTTGAGTATGAAACAGAAAATCGTAGCCTTGAAGAAGATAGGCCATTGTATGAGCATTCCCGGAGTGAGGTTGGCTGAGGTGCCGGTTTTCCATTGGTCGGCGAAGAGAGTGTCGGCCATACTCCAGACGCATATTATGCCTGCCAACAGGCCTATCAGGCTGCCTATAATGGTCATCAGCAGATTTTCGTTGAGAATCTCTGTCATAAGCCTGCGGCGTGTGCATCCGAATGCGCGGCGCACTCCGAGTTCGCTTACCCTGCGGCGCAGACGGCTCTGGGTCATGCTGCTGAGGTTTATGGCCGGGATGAGAAGCAGAATAGTGTAGACCAGCATACGGGTGCGCTTCTCAGGCGTCTCGAATACTTCCGGGTCAATGTTTGACGATTTTACATACTGGAGTTTTTCCTGGGTGTAAGGCGACCCGTGATGGATCAGCTCCTTGCCGTTTACACCAAGTTCGGTGTTGAATGACTGTATGCGGCGGTCGATTTCGGCCCTTATGAGGCTGAAATTGTCGGACGAAGGGGCGAGGATAGTGGCGCAGACCGGCCCGAAATAGTCGCCCCATGAGCTTTCGACTGTGCCTTTGGTGAGGGGGATCCATATGCCTGCATAGGCTGATGAGGCCATCATCGGCACATCCCTGACCACTCCGCACACGGTGTAGGGGGTGAAGTGGTCGATGAAAATCTCCCGGCCTGTGACATCGACAGTGCCGAATATGTCGCGGGCCACGCTTTCAGACAATACGACCGACTTGCCGTTTCCTCCGGTCTCTTCGTTGCCGTATGGCTTTCCGCTGATGAAGGTGAAATCGAATACTTTCCAGAACTCACCGTCGGTCTCAAGCTTGTCGACATCCACATGTGCCTCTCCGGCTATGCCTGCGGTGGCGGCATCGGGAGATGCTTTGTGGATGCTGACCGCCTCGGCGCTTTCAAGTGATCCGTAGAGTTTCTTCGCGGTCTGATAGCTCATGTTGCCCGAACTTCCGCTATCCGATCCGATGTTGCTTATGTTCATGAATCTGGCGTGAAGAAAACGGGCGCGGTTCGATTCGGGCGCAAACGGCATGACGTTGACATCCTGTATCATGACAACGGTCATTATCAGGAATATGGCGAGCGCTGTGCCTGTAAGCGTCACGGCTGAGATAAGCGGCTGGCGCCGCATCTCGGTGAAGGTATGTTTCAAGATTGACATTATTGCGTTCGGATTGTGGGGATTGTTATTCGTCTTTAAGAGCTGTTGCCGGATCGGTGCGCATGGCGCGTATGGCCGGGAAGAGGATGCCGGCGGTGATCATAAGGGCGAGAAGAGCGAACACTATCGCTGCGGCGATGAAGAACCGTGGCGGAGAGAAGTAAGGCTCGAGCCAGTGGAGTGGCGTGTTCAGCTGGTAGTGACACAGCAGCCAGTCGAAGAACAGCGCCGCCGGGGTTACTATGGCAAGAATCAGTATTCCCTCGCTTAACAGGCGTTTCATTATCGATGCCGGTGTGGCGCCGTTGACTTTGCGTATGGCGATCTCGCCGGTGCGCTGCTGTGTGCGGAACCAGAATGTGCCGGTTATGCCGAGAAATATGCTCGTGAGAATAAACACCATCACCACGATGAAGTTTCTTACCTCCTCGTTGTTGTCGGCCTGTGTAATCTCTTTTATGTCGGCCAGTGCCTCAGCTTCGGTAACATAGAAGTTGCCACCTCTGAAATGCTCTTCGGCAGCTGCCATAAAGCGGTCTTCGAACCCTTCGGCTGCATCAGGCGCCACCCTGATCATTATGATGGGGAAATTGTCGCTGTCGAGGCGGAGCGGTATCATAATGTCTTCGGAAGGGAGTTCATATTCGGTTCTCTTTGCCGGGCATTTCACCGCGCCTATGCGAAGCGAATCGCTTGTAGAGAATGCCTCGCACATGAACGACTGCCCGACCAGCTGTGAGGGGTTTTGGCAGGCTCCTTTTTCAAGGGCAAGGTCGATTTTTTCCTGAGAGTAGCCTGTCAGGATGTAGATGCCTCCGCTTATTATGCACCTGCCGCTCTCTATCACTTTGGCCAGCTCTTCGGGTGTTTCTCCGCCCGGGCCTTTGATGCGCAGCATTGTAAGATATTCGGGCGAGACCTGCTTGATGTTGGTGCCGGAGATTACCGTTGTGTCGGCGCCGGCATATCTTGTCAGGTTGACTATCCATGAGTTCTGTTTGTAGGGCACTCCGGTGTGAGAGCACAGCGCGAGCTGTTCCACCCCGGGGAAATTGCGGATTCGGTCGGTCATCTGCAGGAAGTGCCCGTTTTTTGCCTCAAGGGTTGTGTCGGAGCTGTCGTACATCGGGTTACTTTCGGAAAGATAGCTGTATGACACCATATAGCAGTTTTCGGCGTCGAACCCCTGGTCTTTGCTCAGAACTATGGCCTGGACAGTGAGATAGTCGGTGACATACCAGAGCACGACGCTTACAACGAGCAGTTCGACGGCAATCCACAGGTTGCTGCGCCATTCGTGGAGCAGTTGTTTAAAAAGTTTCCTTTTCATGATGTTTGCGAAGTGGAAGGATTGGTTATTTCTGAAGGCCTCCGATTGCACGGGTCGGGCTTATACGGGCGGCGCGCCATGCAGGCAGCCCGCTGCTGAGAAGGTTGAGAACAAAGCATGCCGCCAGGGCGATGAGGAATGTGTGCATGTTCAGCAGCATTCCAACGCTTACTCTTGTATCGGGTGTGGCGAGCTGATGGTTTACAAACAGAGTGTCGGCCATAAGCCATGTCACAACTGCGCTTAAAATGAATCCGGCTATGCCTCCGGCGAGTGTTATTATCAGGTTCTCGGAGATGATTGTGGCAGTAAGTCGGCTGCGTGTGCATCCGAAAGCTCGTCGCACTCCCATTTCGCTGACCCTGCGCCGCAGGCGGCTATGGGTCATGCTGCTGAGGTTTATGGCCGGAATTATCAACAGAATCAGGTAGACCGCCAGCTTGCGGTTGCGGTGGCTTTTTACATCGGGGCCGATGTTGCTGTAACGGGCAAGATGTATGGCCTCGCTGTCGAGCGGCACGATGTGGTCGGCGATAACGCGGTTATCGGCTTTGAGGCGTGTGTTGACAATCTCCTTGCGCCGTTCGGTCTCGTCGATGATGGTCTTGAAGTCGCCCCGGTCGCGGGCGAGAATCGTTACCATCAGCCCTCCGAACCAGTCGCTGTCGGCCATGCCTGTCTCGTTGAGCGGCAGCCATACAGAGGAGTAGGCGAAGTTGGTTACCGTTGGCACATCGCGCACAACTCCGATCACCTCGACCGGGTTGAACATGTTGATGAGAATCTCCCGGCCGGTGCAGTCGGTTGTTCCGAAAAGCTTTTTCGCGATATCTTCGGATATGACTGCGACACGGGCATGGCTCGCCACCTCTTCGGCCGTGTAGCTTCTGCCCGACAGAAATGTGTGGTCGAAAACTTTCCAGTAATTATCGTCGGTTTGGCGCATGTCGATTTTCACGGGTTTCTGTGCGGCCACTCTCGCCGACGCCCTCCAGGGGTCACTGCTGTAGACGGTGGTGACTTCGGCGCTCTCAAGGTCGCAGAAAAGGTCTTTTGCCATGCGGTATGACAGCAGGCTTGAGCCTGAGCCGTCGCCGTTGAGGTTGCACAAGGCCATATGGCGTTCGTGCAGCATGCGGTTGCGGTTGCTTTCGGGCGCTATGGTGGCTGTCTTTATGTTTCCTGTCATAACCACGACCATGATCAGGAAGATCGCGAGGGCGGTTCCTGTCACAGTTATGGCTCCTATCACCGGCTGGCTCCGCAGCTCCTGCCATGCCTGTTTTACAATTGTCATAGGTAAGGTTACTTGATTGCGTTAGTTGTCAGATTTGATAATCAGCTGATCTGTCGGCCGTCGAAGAAGCGCGCTATGCGGTCGGTCTGCCGTGCCTGCTCCTCGTTGTGGGTAACCATAACCACTGTGCGTCCGTCGTCTTTGTTGAGATGGTGAAGCAAGTCCATTACCTCCGCTCCCATTTTCGAGTCGAGGTTTCCGGTGGGCTCGTCGGCGAGGATTATCTCCGGATTCCCCACGATGGCGCGCGCTATGGCCACACGCTGGCACTGACCGCCAGAAAGCTGTCCGGGCATGTGACGCATTCTGTGCGACAGGCCTACCCGTTCGAGCACATCGCGCACAAGGCGGCGGCGCTCGCTGTCAGACACCCCTTTGCGGTAGATCAGCGGCAGCTCCACATTGTCGGCCACGTTGAGCGAGGGTATAAGGTGGAAGCTCTGGAACACAAAGCCGATGTTGGCGTTGCGGAAGTGCGACAGGGTGCTGTCTGACATTTTGCCGGTCTGTGTGCCGTTTATCTCCACGGTTCCGCGGGTGGGTGTGTCGAGCAGCCCGATTATGTTGAGCATGGTCGATTTGCCGCAGCCGGAGGGGCCCATTATGCTGAGAAACTCGCCTTTCTCCACTTCAAGATTCACATTCTCGAGAGCCACTGTCTCGATTTCGTTTGTACGGTAGATCCGTTCTACCTCAGAGAGTTTGATGATAGCCATGATAAATCGGTCAACAAAATTGGTTTATATTAAGTAACTGTTCAAAATTATGTTATATCGACGGGTCTGGTTTATTTGAGTTTTACTGAAGATCTCGATTTGAATTCAGTCATGTCGGAGGTTACGACCGAATCGCCCGGGACGATGCCTGACACAACTTCCACAAAGTCGTAGTTTGAGTCGCCCAGCTGCACTTTGCGGCGGTTCAGCTTGCCGTTTTCTGTCACAAACATGTCGTATAGGCCGGGGCCTTTGAAGTATGGGCCGGAGGGGATGCGCACGGCGTTGTCGTGAACGTCGCAGAGCACATATACCTCGGTTTTCAGGCCTGACCGCAGCCGCGGATGATCGTCGTTGTCGAGCGATACGGAGAACTCGATCACTCCGTTGCGCGACTGTGGCGTGAGGCGCGTTATCTTGCCGGTGAGGGAGGTTTTTCCCGACCGCACCACCACGTTGGAGCCGATGGCCACTCTGTCGGCATAGCTGTCGCTGATCTCGCCGGTGACTCTGAACCGTGAAAGGTCGGATATAACGGCCACTTTCTCGCCTTCGGCAATCTGACGGCCAATCTGGTCGGTTATGAATGTAAGTGTGGCTTTTCGCGGCGAACGCAGGGAGGCGTCGTCGAAAGTGCGCCGTTTCTCGTTCATGTTCTTGTCGAAAATGTCGAGCTCGAGTTTTTTCATCTTGAGTTCGGCGGCTTTTATCTGGCGTGAGCTTTCAAGCTGCTGGCGCAGCTGGGCCAGTTCGAGGCATCCGGTCTCATAGGCGAACTCGGCCTGACGAACTCTGTCGCCTGTTCCGGAGCCTATGCTGTCGAGGCGGCGTTCGTTTACGGCTTCGGCTTTGAGCCTCTCCACATCCATCGACTTTACTTTAACCTGCATTTCCATGTCGGCCAGCGATGTGCGGTTGTTAAGCTCTGTCTGCTGAAGCTCGTAGGTTTTCCGCTGGCGTTCGTCGGCCAGGGTGCGCAGCTCGGTTTCGGCGCTCTGAAGGTCGAGCCTGAGCAGCGGAGTGCCGCAGTCGACCGAATCGCCCTACTTGCAGAACACTTCTACGATGCGCGACGATATGTGCGAATTGATTATCTGCTCGAAAGCGGGAGTGACACGGCCTCTTC
>CAMWTV010000126.1 GCA_947177215.1 uncultured Muribaculaceae bacterium | reverse complement strand
ACACTATGGGGAGGTGCTCGTTAAGCTGGTCTTCAAGAATGTCGAGAATGTTTTTCTCATGACGGTCGATCTCGTCCCAGAGCGGCTGGCGCTCGTCGAAGGGGAGGTCTTCTACTTTCGAGCGGATGTCGGCGGCAGCTTCCTCGTCGGCCTTTATGGCTGCGGCTATCGAGGCGCGAACTTCGTCGATTTTTCCGCGCAACTCGTCGTTGGTAAGCGGTTTAAGCGATGGCCCGAGGGCATTGATCTTGTCTATAATTGGTTTGATCTCTTTGAGGTCGCGTTGCGACTTGTTTCCAAAGAGTTTGCTCAAAATTGATTGAAGTGACATTATAATGGTTGGGTATTGGTTTCTGATTAAGAAAAATGTCACCGGGGGTGTTTTTGTTCAGATGTGTTGAGAAAACAGCCCTCTTTTCAGAGTGATTCCGCTATGTCTGAAGCAGTCTTTTACCTCCGGCATGATATTGTTTCACACTGGAATGGCGCCTGCCCGGGTGTTACCAGCGTAGGCGCGGCAAAGAGGCTCCGTTGGGTGAGCGGATGCGCAGAATTCCTGTTACCGTAGGGGCGATCTGGCGTGCGTCGACAGGGGTGTTTATGGTTACCGGATCGCCTTGTGGATATAAGAAGAATGCCGGAGCCACGGCCGAGACGGCTCTCAGCGTGGTTGCCGGAGCGTCGGTTGTGCTGTCGTCGTCGGTTTCCTGCCATCCCGGGGCTATGCTTACGAACACATCGCCTGAAGTGGCTACCGATGTGTTGCGCCTCATTGCCTCCGGGGTGTCGCCGGCGCGGCGTTCTATCACGTCGTCGATAGTCCAGGCGTTGCTCACACCGCTCATGCGTGTGAGGAATCCGGCCGATTCGCGGCGCATGGCGCGGGCATCGACATCGCGTTCTTTTATGAGTTTATGGTTAAGATAGAGTTGCCCGTTGTAGTATCCGCTGACCCACTCTCCGTTGCCGTAGACGGCCATCAGATACATGTTCAGCAGCGATACGGCTTTGCGCGATGAGAATTCGCCGAAAGGCACTCCCCACTGTTCGTCGTCGCGCCGTGTGCGCTGTGTGAGGGGTGTTCCGGCCACAAACACAAGGGTTTTGTCGAGACCGGGGCCTTTCTGGTCGATGGCCGAGAATAGCGACTGCAGGTCGCGGTCAAGCCTCATGTAGCTGTCCATCAGCTCGGCACGGCTGTCGGCCTCGCGCCCGTACATGTATGGCTGCAGGGTGTAGGCCAGGTTCAGCATGTCAGTGCTTTCGCGTTTTCCGAGTCCGAGACCGGCAATGTATTCGGTTGCCAGACGGGTCACGTCGCTATTTACGACAGGCGAATTCTTGTAGGCGCGGAATCGGTCGGCGCTTGTGCGCGGGAATGTATGTCTGAACGGATACAGGCGTTTGTGTGCCGGCAGGTCGGGCATGTCGGCCGGTTTGAGGAGCGGCGTCCACTGCAGGGTGTCGAGACGGTATTCGTTCGGCTGACGGTGATTCAGGGTCTGCACCGGTGTCGGCAGATCCTTGTAGTAGGTCGTGGTGGCCCATTTGCCGGTTATGTCGTTTATCCAGAAGGCACTGTTGCCGGCATGCCCGGCCAGTATTATCGCCTCGGCCGCGTCGGGGGCTATGGCGTAGACATATCCGGGCCCTCCGCCGTCGATGCGTAGTTCGTCGGCTATCGTAGAGGCTGCAAGGGCTTTGGGCGACAGTGTCTCGTCGGTGAAGTTGCCTATTGTTGCCGAGTCGAAGAGAACGGAATTCACGCGTTTGCTCTCGGGGTCATAGACCATGGCCGACGCCACTCCGTTGACCCATGGCGAGGCTCCGGTGAAAATCACTGCCGAAGCGGCTGTCGCATCAAGCGGTGTGCCGTAGTCGACATCGGTAACCGTTACTCCCTGTTCGAGCAAGCGGCGGAAACCGCCTTCGGTGAAATGAGGGCGCAACAGTTCGAGATAGTCCATGGTGAGCCCTTCCACAACTATCCCCACAACGAGCTGAGGCCGCTTGCGCTGTGCATCGGCCTTGGTCTGTGCGTTGACGGTCATGGTGGTGATGGCTGCCACAAGCAGCCCCACGACTCCAGTTGTTATCTGGCGTTTACTCATCGGTTGTTATCTCTCTGCGTCTTTAGCTGTTGGCGGCAGACATAAATCTGCGTCGCCGAGCGAGTTAAGTCGCATAATATCAACAAGGGGAAGGCTGCGTTCAAAGCCTGCCCTAAAAAGATGTGGCCCGCAAGGAGCACTATCAATGCTGCAAAGTTACAAATTTGATACCAATAAACCGCATGTTTCCACCTTTTTATCCAAACACCTGCCGCAGGAATCACACACAGGGGGTTGAGCCACAGATAAAGCCAGTTGGGCGATGTGGCTTCGTGGACGGAGACGAAGATCAGGAATGTGAGCACACATCCGCAAAGAAAGAACATGCCGTAAAGCAGTGTGTCGAGCCAGCGTGAGAGCCGTTTGCGTTTCCAGTCGCTGACGCTGACGGCCACGGTCAGAATAAGCAGGCAGAGGCTTATGGCGAAGGGTGTCAGCAACCACGGGGTGGCGCCGAGCTGCGCGCCCTCTTCTGCTCCTTCAACAAGAATGGTATTTTCTGTAACTACCGGCTGGCGGCTGCCGTCGGGCATTGTTCTTGTGGCCCTCTGGAGTTCACGTTCAAGATAAACGGGTGCGAAAGTGCGTTCGCGTGGGGTGATCTCATAATCGATTCCCGATCCGAGGGCCATGTCTATCCCGAACTGATACCACGGATAGTTACGGTGATAGTCGGTCATATCCTTGCGGAATGTGCGCGGTGCGCCTTTCCCGCCGGGGAGGTATGCTCCGTTTCCCGCCGCCGGGTCAAGGGTTATGGAGTGGCCCATGGCGGCTTCGACAATTGCCAGAGGCCGTGTGGCGCAATTGTCTTTGACGTAGTTGTAGCGGTAGGTTCGGTTTTCCAGGCGCAGGTTTTCGGCCACCAGCTCTTCCAGGCGGAGTTTCTCGCTGTCGGTGAGGTTAAGCCGCTGTTCGGTGACACGCCGGCCTTCGTGGCGGTATTCCTCAAGAAACAGGCTGAACGGATAGGCCAGAGCCATGTAGTCGGTCTCACCTTTGACGAAGCGGAAGAGGAAATTCGGCGATTCGAAATCGAAAACGCCCCAGTTCACAGCCACATCGTAGAGCGGCCTCCACCCGGCGTGGGCCGAGGTATCGGCCACTTCCTTCCGTAGTCTCAGCGCCGAGTGCCCTTCAAGCTGATAGACCTCCTTTCCGGGCGCCGCCGTGACCAGGCTCACCGTCAGCCTCTCACGGCTGTCGGTTTCGTGCGGCTCGATGGCTGAGGCTGTCAGCATGGCTGATATCAAGGCTACGTATATCAGTAGCTGTCGCATGCAGATGGGTTTCATTTCTGTTTTGTCGGGATGGGTGGGGTAATCGGTTTTATTCGCTGTAATAGACGCGGCGCACGCGAGGGCTGACGGCTGTCAGAAGCTCGTAGGGTATGGTGTCGAGAGCGGCGGCGAGTGGGCCGATAGGGTTTGATTCGCCGAAAATCTCAACGGCGTCGCCTACTTTGACGTCGGGAACCTCGGTCACGTCGATCATGCAGATGTCCATGCAGATGTTGCCTACGGTGGGGCATTTCACGCCGTTGACCAGGAAGCTCACGCGGCCGCATCCCATGTGGCGGTTTATGCCGTCGGCATAGCCTATGGGGATGGTGGCTATGAGGCTGGGGCGGCTCAGACGTCCGCGGCGTCCGTAGCCGATGGTGTCGGTGGTCTGACGCTCTTTCAGGGCTATGATCAGAGTGCGTAGAGTGGATACAGGCTTTAGCGCCGCTTCCGATCCGTCGTTGAGCACCGGAGTGCCGTAAAGGCCTATCCCCAGTCTCACCATGTCGTATTGGTATTGCGGGTATCTGATTATGCCTGCGGTGTTGAGAATGTGGCGTTTAACGGTGTAGGGGAAGGCTTTGATGAATTTTTCCGACCACCGGTCGAACCGGGCAATCTGCTCTTCGGTGTAGTCGTCCATGTCGGGGCAGTCGGCTGTTGCCAGATGCGAGAATACCGAGCTTATGCGTATGTTGCTCTGTGAGGCTACGGTTTCGATCACTCTGTCGAGATCGTCGGCGTCGAATCCGAGTCGGTGCATTCCGGTGTCGAGTTTTATATGCACAGGATAGTCTCTGACGCCGTATTTGCCGGCGGCGGCAATTATCTCATCGAGGATGTCGAAGCTGAATATCTCAGGTTCGAGCCTGTTGGCGAAAAGCAGACGGTAGTTGAGCACCTTGGGGTTGAGCACCATTATGGGCATGGTGATGCCGGCTTTGCGCAGGTCGATCCCTTCGTCGAGCACTGCCACCGCCAGATAGCTTGCCCCACGGCTCTGCAATGTCTTGGCCAGCTCGTAGGATCCGGCGCCATAGCCCGATGCCTTGACCATGGCTACAACTCCGGTTTCGGGCCGCAGAAAACTGCGGTAGAAGTTGTAGTTGCTTACAAGGGCGTCAAGGTTGACTTCAAGCACAGTCTCGTGGGTGCGGGCCTCGAGCATGTGTGTTATCCTGTCGAATCCGGTCGACGGGTCGCCCTTTACCAGAATCAGTTCATGGTCGAAGTCGGTCGGAGTCAGCGATGCCAGCGCCTCTGCGACAGAGCTGAAAAATGTGCATCCCGGGGGGAACATGGCGGCAAAGCGGCTTATCTCTTCGCCGATTCCGATAATGCGTTCGATTTTTTTCAGCGAGCAGATGCGGGCCGTGGCGGCATATGTCTCTTCGGCGGTGGCTGTTTCGTGGCTTATGTCGGAGAGTATCAGGGTGGTGGTGCGGTCGGCGGTGGCCCGGCGGCAAATGAAGTCGATTGCCGGCAGAAGCGAATGGAGGTCGCAGGTGTAGTCGTCGGCCACAACCAGGCAGTGGTTCACCCCTTCGCTCACATTCAGCCTTGTGCCCATAGGCCTGAGGGTGTGTATGCGTGCGGTTATAGTCGGTTCGTCGATGCCGAGATGGCGCATCAGGGCCACGCACGAGGCCATGTTTTCGATCTGCCACCGTTCGCTCATATCTGGAAACTCGGCGGGGTCAAGGCTGTTGGCTATGGCCGAACTGTCGATGAGTTTAAGGCCCGCGGGGAGCGTTCCGGTCTCCATGGCCTTCGCTACGGCTTGTGACAGTTCACTATCGGCTGCCGGATAGATAAGCACACCGGCGTTGCGGGCAAGCTCGAGCTTCTCGGCTATTTTCTCAGACCGGGAGCTGAATCCTTCGTCGTGGGCATCTCCGATGTTGGTTATTATCACGATGCCGGGGACGATCATCTGCCGCAGCGACGTCATTTCCCCCTTCCTGGAGATGCCGGCTTCGATGAGCGCTATCGAGCTGCTGCTGTCGGTTTGCCAGAGCGAGAGCGGAACTCCGATATGAGAGTTGTAGCTGCGTGGCGAACGCGACACCTTCATGTCGGGACTCAGCAGGGCGAAAAGCCATTCTTTGACAAGCGTTTTGCCGCGTGAGCCGGTGATGCCCACCACAGGCATGCCGAGCTGTTTCCGGCGATAGGCGCCGAGATTCTCAAGCGCCTCGGTGGTGTTGCCGGTCACAATGAAGTCGGCGTCGCGATAATCGGCGGGAACTGAATATCTCCTGTCGACCACGAAATGACGCACCCCCTGTGTATAGAGCGAGGGAATGTAGTCGTGTCCGTCGGCTCTCGGTGTTGTCAGCGCGAAAAAAAGAGTGCCCTCAGCGTCTAAAAGCGAGCGGCTGTCGATCAGCAGTTCGCTTATCGGCGCTTGCGGTGCGGTTATATGTGATTTGTCTCCCTCTCCTATGATTTCCGCAATCTTTTCTACGGTCTGGTTCATGTTCTGTTAGTGTTCCTGATTGGTTACCTTTTCAATAACATCGTATGGCTGCCGCCAGTTCAGGGTGGCTTTCAAGAAGCCGTGACTTGATTTCGGCGGTGGCTTTTTCAAATTGCCTGTATTCAACGGTTTCACGGTTCACCGGCCTGTGTCGCGAACGGAGTGTGAATTTGCGGCATTCGGCAGCCAGAGCGGCTGTGTCGCGGGTGAAAAATGCTTCGCCGAACCGCATGTAGATATGGTCGCAGGCGGTTGCCGACGGGTGGATCATGTCGGGGGCATAGAAGCGGTAGTCTCTGAGTTCGTCGGTCATTATCTCATACGACGGGAAATATTCGCTTTCTGTGGCGCGGCATATGATGTCTTCGGCCAGCAACAGCGTGGCTTTGCTCAGTTTGTCGGCGTGATAGCCGTAGGCTTTGTGGCGTATCGGGCTGACTGTGAAGATGACCGACAGCCCGGGATTTACCTTTCTGAGGTCGTTGACAACGGCTGTGAAATCGTCGGCGATCCATTCAGCAGGCAGGTCGCGTGTCTCGAACCTTGATGCCGGCAGCTTGTGGCAGTTTCCGGCAGCGTGGCCGCTCTGTCGGTCGATGAATGCACGGGCCGAACCGAATGTTATCATGAGCCGCGACAGCCGGGGCAGTTCGTTGTGCAGCGTGGTCACGATGCTGTTTATGCGGGCCAGTGTCTCGTCGGGGGTATATGCCGAGAACGAGGAGTGGAAATCCATGCAGTGCCACAATCCGTTGTGTTCGAATATATCGTTTGCCGTGTAGTGCTCACCGGCGATTATGCGCCGGAGCATGCGGCTGACAGACGC
>CAMWTV010000125.1 GCA_947177215.1 uncultured Muribaculaceae bacterium | reverse complement strand
GGCGAGATTTTCCGGTTTATCTTCTCTACTTTCTCAGGAATGACATCTACCGCGGTCACATGATTGTGCTGTGCCAGAAGTGTGGCGATGCTGAGCCCCACATATCCGGTGCCGGCAACAGCGATGTTGTATTTCTCTTTCATAATTCAGAGGTTGTAAAATTTTCGGAACCAGGCCACAGTGCGGTCAATGCCGTTCTGCAACGGTGTGGAAGGTCTGAAGCCGGTGGCATCGCCGAGCGCAGAAGAGTCGGCGAATGTCTGATACACGTCGCCAGGCTGCATCGGCAGATACTCTTTCTTCGCTTCGCGTCCGATGGCTTTCTCGATGCAGTTTATGTAATCCATCAGTCTGGTAGGCTGCTGGTTGCCGATGTTGTAGATGCGGTAAGGCGCGGGCGAGGTGGCTGGGTCTGGATTGGTCTCGTCCCATTCAGGGTTGCTCTGCGGGATGATGTCAACGATTCTGACCACACCTTCAACAATGTCGTCGATATAGGTGAAGTCGCGCAACATGTCGCCGTTGTTGAACACCTTTATGGGGCGGTCATGCAGAATGGCGTCCATAAACAGAAAGGGCGACATGTCGGGACGCCCCCAAGGGCCGTAGACGGTGAAGAACCTCAGGCCGGTGGTGGGAAGATTGTAAAGCTTCGAATAGGCGTGGGCCATCAGCTCGTTGCTCTTCTTGGTGGCTGCATAGAGGCTCACAGGGTGGGCTATACCGTCGTGCTCGGAAAACGGCACTTTCCCGTTCAGGCCGTAGACACTCGACGACGATGCGTAGACCAGATGTTTCACATTGTTGTTGCGGCATCCCTCGAGCACATTTATGAAGCCGTCGATATTGCTCTCGACATAGGCCTGAGGGTTGGTAATGGAGTATCTCACCCCGGCCTGGGCACCGAGATTGATAACCGCGTCGAACCCGCCGTTTGCGAAGAGCATCTGCATAGCCTGCCTGTCCTCAAGATTCATGCGTATGAAGCTGAATGGCACACCGGTCGAGCTGTGCGTGAATTTGAACCAGGCGATATCGTCCTTGCATATGCCGAGTTCGTTGAGCCTGCCGTATTTCAGTTCAGGGTCGTAGTAGTCATTGATGTTGTCAAGTCCGGTGACCGTATCGCCCCGTTCAAGCAACTTCCGGCACACGGCGCTCCCTATGAACCCCGCCGCTCCAGTAACTAATATTTTCATGCCTCGATATTCGCTTTAATGTTATCGACGATGTAGCGAACATCGTCGTCTGTAACATAAGGGCCTGCCGGCAGGCATATTCCCACGGCAAACAGTTCTTCGCTGACACCATTCGTATAGGCCGGAGCGTTTTTGTAAACAGGCTGCTTGTGCATCGGTTTCCACAACGGGCGAGCCTCTATATTGGCTGCATCCAATGCGATGCGCATCGCTTCTACATTCGCGTTAGGCTGGCAGTCGGTGACAGCCGTTGCTGCTGCGTGGGTAACTCCGGCCGCACCCCCGACCGCTCCGGTTATAACTTGCTTGTAGGCGTTTTCCTGGCCTTTGACCCGCACATCCGGATCGATTGTGGCGGCGCAAAGCCAGAAATTGGAGTCATATTCAGGGCCTGGATTGCCGTGCATGGTCACCCCTTTTACATCTTTGAGCAGTTCGCAATAGAGCTTCTGAACATGCTTGTGGTGGGCAATGTGTTCGTCAACAATCGTCATCTGTCCGCGCCCGATACCTGCACATATGTTGCTCATGCGGTAGTTGTATCCGATAGCTTCATGCTGATAGTAGGGATAGCTCTCGCGAGCCTGGGTCGCATACCACAGTATTTCGCGAGCCTTCTCTGCATCAGGACATATCAGGGCTCCTCCGCCAGAGGTTGTGATCATCTTGTTGCCGTTAAACGACAATACGCCGTATTCACCGAACGTTCCGAGTGCCTGACCGTTGAAATTTGACCCGAAACCTTCAGCTCCATCCTCAATCACAGGAATTTCATAACGGTTGGCGATCTCCATGATCTTGTCGATCTGATAAGGCATCCCATAGAGAGCTACCGGAATGATGGCTTTAGGCTTTTTGCCGGTCTTTGCAATTCGATCCTTGATCGCGTCTTCAAGAAGTCCAGGATCCATGTTCCAGGAATCTTTCTCGGAGTCGATGAAAACAGGAGTGGCGCCGAGATAGGTGATAGGGTGGCTTGACGCACAGAACGTGAACGACTGTACCAACACTTCGTCGCCGGCGCTGACCCCGCAGGCAATCAGTGCCAGATGCACAGCAGCTGTTCCGGCCGATAGGCAAACCACCTTGCGGTCGAGAGGCTCCTGATCACCGCGCTTGTTTACAAACGCCTCAAGATCCTTTTCAAACGCATTGACATTCGGCCCCATAGGCACCACCCAGTTTGTGTCAAAGGCTTCCTTTATAAAATCCTGTTCCTTGCCGCTCATGTGAGCAAGACAAAGATAAATTCTCTCTCTCATATGTTTATTCGTTAATTATTCTGTTTTATTATTCTGCAAGGATTTCCAAATGCGGTTACATTATCAGGGATATCTTTTACTACAACAGATCCTGCGCCGATCATACAGTTCTTGCCTATTTTGATTCCTTGCTTTATTACAGATCCAGCTCCGATCCAAGTGCCTTCTCCGATCACACTGCCGCCACATATTGTGGCACCTGAGGCAACATGCACAAAGTCATTGATTATTACATCGTGACCAACCGAAGATTTTGTATTAAGAATGCAATGTCGGCCAATTTTTGCAGATGATTGAACTATTGCTCCATGAGCAATAACAGTACCTTCGCCGATTGGCACATTTTTGCATACAATAGCAGAGGGATGTATTGCTGTCAAATAAGAATTGGCTGTAATTCTATCTGCGATCCTTTTTCGAATTGAGCAATTCCCAATAGTAATTATAACTTTATCATAGGCTGATTGTGGCTTGGATAACGGAATATCCATAAAAGAAATTTCCGTAGGCGAGTCATCTACAACACGTTCAACCTTAAGATCATTTGAATCCAAAATATCAAGGACAACTTTGCAATGTCCTCCGGCTCCATATAGTGTTATTCCATCGATCATAATTGGCTTATAATATAATGCTATGTAATCAAATGGCTGAAGAATAAGGAATTATTCCTTCTATCTGATTCTTTGTGTCAATTTGGGCGTATGCGGATTTATGCTTGCATATCTTGCTGGCACGACAGCCCTCATCACTCTGTCCGCAACATCGCAACATTCCTTTAGGATGGGAGGAACGAGACATGGCTAAGAATTTGTAATCCGCCAATTTCTTGGTGGGTAACTTATTGATCATCTTCATGATCTCAGACAATATTAACATCGGATTCCTTCAGATATTATAATTAACATTCGCCATATCTTCAGGCTCAGATTATTATACTGTTCATTATTCAGTTATGACCGTTAAATGCTTCTGCCGTAGCTTGGCCGGATGCAGAAATACCTTCACGTTTGAACACTTTTTGTATTGTCAAAAAGATAATCTTGCAATCAAGCAAAAATGACATGTGGTCAACGTACCAAACATCATATTCAAATTTCTTACACCACGAGATGGAGTTGCGGCCATGAGTTTGCGCCCATCCCGTGATGCCAGGTCTAACTTCGTGCCTGCGAGCCTGTTCCTGACTGTACAACGGGAGATAATATGTACGTAACGGGCGGGGGCCAATGAACGACATATCACCTTTTAAGACGTTCCATATCTGAGGAAGCTCATCAATCGAAGTGGAGCGCACAAAGCGGCCAACTTTGGTCAGACGCTGCGCATCAGGCAGGAGTTTCCCTTCTTCATCTCGTTCGTCAGTCATGGTTTTAAATTTCACTACTTTGAAAATCTTGGCGTCTTTACCCGGCCGTTCCTGAAAAAAGAATACCCCGGCCCCTTTGTTGGCAAAATGGAGCCATAGTGAAATTAATGACAAAGGAACTGATAATATCAGTAGCGCGATTGAAGAACCTGCAATGTCAATTGCCCGTTTGACAAAATCTTGATATAACCTCATAATTAAAATTTGGATGCTCAGATGTGATGAGATATTGGATTAGTTGTAATAAGATTGTGATTGATTATTGCAATCTACATGCTCTTGAAATTTCGTCAATATAGGCATTCACAACAATCTGTCGGTCAAATTCCCGTTCCATTTTATTTCTGCCATTCCTCCCCATTCTAATACGTTGCTTAGTGTCAAGTTTTAAAAATTTGTCTATAGACGATAATAGCCCATTACGGTCTCTTTCATTAAACAGATATCCGGTGATTCCATCGTCGACTGCCTCCATACAACCATGTCGTCGTGTTGTGATTACCGGTCTCGCTGTTGACGCCGCTTAAAGTAATAAATTTGACATGCCTTCCGGATATAAGGTGGGATGTATCAGGCAGGACGCATTCTTTAAATATGGCCTGACATCGTTTTGACGACCGTGATAGATGACTATATTGCGATTTTCCAGATCCTTTAAAGTTGCAGCATAGTTTTCCTCAACATCGCCGAGGATATGGAACTCCACATCACTCCTGATTTTGCGGAAGTGTTCTGCTGCTGCAATATAATCATCTATTCCTTTCTCCTTCATTATTCTGGAAATAAAAATGAATCTGATAGTCCGATCTGTCGGGTAATCAGCCGGAATAAATTTCGTCAAGTTTACGCCGGAACCTGGTATAATTCGGTGGGCGCCATTGTTTATGCTCCTGTTTGCAAAGAATTCCTGGTTGCCTTTATTCTGGAAAAATATACATGAAGCGTTACGGAGTGCGTACTTGTAGAGTGTTACTGTGAATTTTTGCAGAAGTCCAGGCTTTTCTACCGCAGTTCCGAGCCCTGTGATGTTCGGAATATACGGTGTATTGAGCGCGGCACATGCTATACCTCCATAAATATTGGGTTTTATTGTGTAGCTGAGCACCACATCAGGTCTGACTCTTCGAATTATTTTGAAATAATAGCTTAGGAGTTTAAGATCCGAGATCGGATTCATTCCGCGCCTGTCGATTTCAACGGAATCTATCATACACCCCAACTCTTCTAATTCAGAAATACGTTTATCATAGGGAACGCTGACTGTTACCTCATGACCTATCGCGACTAAAGCTTCAACCACTTCTTTACGAAACGACAGGAGTCCGGAGCATTTGTTTGCAAGAAGTAATATTTTCATTAGGTTTAATTTTTCGTGTTTAAAATTCAATTCAGGAAGTAACAGCTCTGATCAGGGTAATTGCTGATACATGTCAAGATACTTTTCAGCGACATTATGTATGTCATAGTTTTCGGCGAATCTAAAACATCTGTCGGCAACAGAGTCGTATTTTTGCTTATCGCCGTGCAGAGAAAGCAATATCGATGCCAGCTCATCTTTGTTCTGATATTCAAATAGTTCTGCAATTCCATCTACAAGATCTTTCACACCGTCCACTGCTGAGGCTACAAATGGTTTTCTGCTTGCCATTGCCTCAAGCATAGCTATGCTGAATCCTTCATGGTGGGTTGACAGAACAATTATGTCAGAATCCTTAAGAATGCCGAACACATCAGGTCTCAAACCGAGAATATGAATCCGCCCGACTGCCTGGGAATTACTTGCACACGACTTCAAATCGGGCATCAATGGGCCGTCTCCAACAAACACAAGATGAAAGCACTCTGGCAAACGCTCAAGCGATGCTATCAGAGTCTTGTAATCTTTTCCCTCGGTGATACGCGATACCATTGTAATGACAGTAGCATCGGAAGGAATGTTCTCATCTGCTCTGATGTTAGAAGGCATTGCGTTTTGAATATCGGCGACATTTATGCCATTATTTATAATTCTTACATCATCTCTTGAGAGATGACGATCAAGATTCTCCTTTACTTTGTCAGAAATGCCCACAATAGAATCATAGCGTTTGTAGATGAATCTATCAGCAATTCGCAGTATCATGTGATTACGTCGCTTGTTCGTAGTGGAATGCTCGGTATATATGAGTTTGAACCGTTGTTTGCTCAGTAAGCGTGCCAGGGATGCATAATACAGGGCCGGAAACAGATGGACATGCACAGCATCGTAGTCACCATGTTCAATAAATTTTTTGAGTCGTATAATATTCTTTGGCGATTTCAAACGGTCAGACAGAACCGAATGGCTGATTCCATTTGCTTTAAGAATCTCGACAAAGTCGTTGTTTGCCGGTGGTGCAACACTGAGCACATCAACTTGCACCCTGTCAATGGCATTTAGAGCCAGCGATAGATCAAGCGCGAATTTCTCAGCACCACCGCCACGCATCATTCGGTCAATAACTTGAAGAATTCTCATTGTATGAAGTTGTCTAAAATAATTCTTAAAAAGCTAACGATTCATGTAAGATATATAAAGCATAACATATTCAAACAGGGATTCTGTATCTTATAGCGGATTGAAACGTCTAAACAGATACAATGATGGTCAAAGTCGTTGCCTTTTAGATGTTTGCGGAACGAATATGTGATCTGCGATTTCCTTTGGTTTGAACCGGATGTGTTGCCGGGTATAGATGTTTGTCAATGTCAGGTTGCGGAATGTAGCATCTTATCGTAAATTTTCACAAGGTCAGATGCAATTACTTCCCAGCTTAATTCCCCTCCGGACGCAGTTGCTTTTGTGATATTCTTTCTTAAATCAGACAAGTCTTCCGGATTTTCAACCAGATGGTTT
>CAMWTV010000124.1 GCA_947177215.1 uncultured Muribaculaceae bacterium | reverse complement strand
TTTGTCGCTGACGAGTTTTGCCAGAGGTATGGGAGTGGGCCAGGGCAGGTTCACCCCCTGTTCTATCGTGCCGGTGTAATAGTTGGCGTTGGGAGCGCCGATACCTATGCCGTGAATCTTGTCGGTGGCATCGTGGGTCTCCATGAGTTTGGTGAGTTCGGCATGAAGCTCGTCGATATATGCCTCGATAGTGGAGTGTTTGCGGGTCTTGATTGAAGAACTGGCCAGCACGGCTCCGCGGGCATCAACAATTCCGAACACGGTGTTTGTGCCGCCTATGTCGATTCCGACAACATAAGGTTTGCTCATTGTTTTTATGATTGTAAGGTAAGTAAAAAGTTAGTTCAATGACAGTTTTTTCAAAACGTCACACTATGGACGCTACTATAAATTAGTTTTTTACAAAGGTAATAAAACCGATTGAAAAATCTGTATGATCCATCATAAAAACTACAAAATTTGTGTCAGGCCCCTGAGTATCAGATGGAGCAGACGGGTTCGCCGGCTCAGATCGCTGCGAAGTTCAGGGGCAGCCTGCGGCGCCACAGCTTTTATATCGGCATACCGGTCTTCGCCGTCGAGAAATGCGAAAAGCTTCTCAGGCGGGAAGGGAGCGTTGTCGGCGACAGGTTGATTGCCGGATGGTTTCACTGCATCTGCGCCTGTCGGGGGGTAATCTACTGTAAGGTTTGTTGTCTCCGCATTGACTTTGAGCCAGCTCCCTTCGCCGGCACTGTGCGCGTCGGCGTTTTCTTCAGACGAAGGCGATACCGGTGTGTTTCTGCCGGGCAACAGTTCATCGGCTATGAACGGCGACAGTTTCTGTGCGGCCAGCAGCGGGTTGAAACGGTAGATAGGCCAGTAGCCTGCTTCAACCGCCTTGCGCTCCTCGACTATCGAATCGCCCATTCCGGCACGGATTCCGTGGTTTATGCAGGGGCAGTAGGCTATTATTACCGACGGCCCTGGATAGGCCTCGGCTTCTCTCATGGCGTCGATTGTCTGTTGATAATTGGCTCCGAGAGCCACCTGGGCCACATAGACAGTGCCGTAGGTCATCATCATTCTGCCCAGATCTTTTTTGAATGTGCGCTTTCCGTCGGGCGAATATTTCGTCACCGCTCCGAGCGGTGTGGCTTTTGATGTCTGCCCCCCTGTGTTTGAGTAGCATTCGGTGTCAAGCACAAGAATGTTGATATCCTCGCCCGAGGCCAGCACATGGTCAAGGCCGGCAAACCCAATGTCGTAGGCCCACCCGTCGCCGCCAATAGCCCATACCGATTTCTTGCCGAGCATGTCGGCATTGGCGGTTATCCGGTTCAGTGCGTTGCTCCGTTTTTCCGGCGCTATGCCATTTATGGCCTCGATTACGGCTCGGCCTGTTTTTTCTGACAGCTCGGATTCGTGCATGTTGTCAAGCCACCGTTTCATTGCCTCGGTAAGCGTAGCGGGAAGCGTGCTGTCGGCAATAGCCTCAGTCATGGCAGAGGCGAGCGAGTCGCGGCGCTGGCGGCAGCTCACAGCCATTCCGTAGCCATATTCGGCATTGTCTTCAAACAGAGAGTTGCCCCATGCCGGGCCGCGTCCGTCGGAATCGCGTGTGCAGTAGGCGTTGCTGGGGTAGTTGGCTCCCCATATCGACGAGCATCCGGTTGCGTTGGCAATAATCATGCGTTCGCCGAAAAGCTGAGTCAGCAGTTTCACGTAGGGGGTCTCGCCGCATCCGGCGCATGCTCCCGAAAATTGCAACAGAGGCTGGTTGAACTGCGAGCCGTTGATGGTGAAGCGTGGCACAAGATCGGGTTTTACCGTAACATTCTTTTCGATAAATTCAAGCATGCCTCTCTGGGTTTCCGCTTCCCTTGCCATCGGCGTCATGGTCAGTGCGTGACCGGGGCATATCGTGGCGCATGAGCTGCACCCGGTGCAGTCGTCGGGATAAACCTGTATGCGGTATCTGAGCGCTTTAAGCGCGTCGGCCCCCTCGCCGGGGCGTGTGGTCAGTTCGGCCGGCGCTTTGCCGGCTTCGGTCTGGTCAAGAAGATATGGCCTGATGGCGGCGTGGGCGCAGACGAGTGAGCATTCGGTGCATTCCACACAGTTGTCGGCATTCCAGTGGGGCACATTCACCGCGATGCCACGTTTCTCAAATGCGGTGGTGCCCATAGGCATGCGTCCGTCGGCCATGAAAGCCGATACAGGAAGCGAATCCCCCTCCAGACGCAGACACGGCTCGGAAATCTGCCTGAAAAATTCGCGGGCAGAAAGCAGCCGGTCGATACCCTCATGGCGCGATGCGCCGGCCGAAGGTGTTTTTGCTGATGCTTCCGCGCCCCATGACTGTGGCACATCGACCTGTCTTAGCGCTCCTACAGCCATATCCACCCCCTTGAGGTTGCGGTTCACAACGTCGCCTCCTTCGTGCATGTAAGCCTGTTTTATCTCCTCCTTTAGCCGTTCCACGGCGGTGTCGAACGGAATCACCCCTGACAGGTGGAAAAACACAGTCTCCATTATCATGTTGACTCTCACGCCGAGTCCGACTTCGGATGCTATAGCCTGAGCGTCGATCACGTAGAATCTTGCCTTTTTCGCCACAAGTTCTCGGCGAAGCTCTGCCGGAAGGCGTGTGGCCAGTTCCTGATCGCTCCACTGGCAGTTGAGCACAAAGATGCCCCCTGTTTTCAGATTTTTCAGCAGTCTGAAACGGTCAACGTAGGTCGATTTGTTGCATGCCACATAGTCGGCGTTCTCTATGCCGTAGTCGGCCTTTATCGGAGATCTGGCGAACCGTAGCTCGCTTACTGTATAGCCTCCCGATTTCTTTGCCGAATAGCGGAAATAGGCCTGGGCATAAAGCCCTTCGGAGTTGCCTATAATTCGGGCAGCCTGTTTGGTGGCGCCCACAGTGCCGTCTGACCCCATGCCATAGAAAACCGCCTGCGTCATCCCCTCAGAAGGCAGTGTGAAACTATCGTCAACATCGAGCGACAGCCCTGTCACGTCATCGTTTATTCCTACGGTGAAGAATCGGCGCGGTTCAGGCCTGAGTGCCTCATCGCAGACCGCTTTTACCATTGCCGGCGAAAAATCTTTGCTCGACAGCCCGTATCTGCCACCTATGACAGTGATTCCCTGCCTCCCTTCCACCATCACCGAGGTGGCCACATCCTTGAACAGAGGTTCCCCTTCGGCTCCGGCCTCTTTTGTGCGGTCGAGTGTGACCACAACCTTTGTCGACTGTGGGATGGAGGCCATGAGCGCCTTTCCCGACCACGGGCGGAAGAGTCTAACTTTTACCAGCCCCGTCTTGTACCCCTTGCTGTTGAGCATGCTCAGGGTCTGCTCGATAACGCGGCAACTCGATCCGATCGCTACGATTACGGTGTGCGGATTGTCAGGCCCGATGTAGTCGAACAGGTTGTAACGACGTCCGATGGCATCGCCCACTTTAGCCATAACATTCTGCACGGTCTCGGGAAAGGCCATGTATCGCCTGTTGGCGGCCTCGGCATTCTGGAAATATACATCCGGATTCTGTGCCGATCCCCTCAGCGACGGATGTTCCGGGTTGAGGGCACGGCTGCGGAATTCATCGACTTTTTCACGGTCAAGCAGACTGAAAACGGTGTCATAGTCTATGACATCGATTGTCTCCATCTGGTTTGATGTGCGCCAGCCGTCAAAGAAATGACACACTGGCATGCTCCCTTCTATCGCGGCCAGATGGGCCACAAGCGCCAGATCCATAGTTTCCTGCACTGAGGCCGAGGCGAGATAGGCGAAACCGCTCGCACGGGTGGCCATAACGTCGCTGTGATCGCCGAAAATGCTTAGTGCGTGGGTGGCCAGCGATCGCGATCCGACATGAAAAACTGCCGGAACAAGGTTGCCGGCCATTTTATACATGTTCGGAATCATCAGCATCAGTCCCTGGGAGTTGGTGAATGTGGTGGCGAGCGACCCGGCCGCCAACGCACCGTGGGTGGCTCCCGCAGCTCCCAGCTCGCTTTCCATCTCTTCTACACGCATGGGCACTCCCATGTAGTTTTTCCTTCCCTGCATGCCCCATTTCTGGGCGGTCTCGCCCATCGAGGCTATCGGGGTGATAGGGTAGATTGTGGCTACGTCGCTAAGTGCGTAGGCTATATGGGTGGCTGCCGTGCAGCCGTCGAGTATCTGTCGGGCCATAGTTGCTTAAATGCTGGCGGAGGCGGACAAAACAGGCCTAAAGCCGTTCTGACCCGCCTCCGCGAATGGATATATAATTGTAAGATATCAGGTTTCTTATGCGAACATTTTCAGCGCCAGATCGGTGATCCAGATCCAGAGCGGGCAGAACCCGATGAAAAGTATCACGTTAAGTGCGAGCGACGATGTGCTGGTAGCCACATATGTGTCATATTCGCTGGCGATGATGATGCCGGAGAATGCAGGGGGAAGCGCGCAGGCCACGACAAGCATTTTCAGGTTTGTAGGATCCATCTTGAACAGCAGTCCCAGAACGAGTACCACAGCAGGCATTACTATAAGCTTCAGTATGCAGCCAAGCACAGCCTGCCAGTTTACATTGACTTTCACTGCCGAAAGCGTGACACCTGCGGCAAACACGGCCATCGAGGCGTTGGCTCCCTTTATCAGGTCAAACGACGGGCTTGCCCATTTCGGCCATGGAATTCCGGCTATTACCCATATCACGGCAAGTATAGGCGCCCAGGCCACAGGCTGCTCCAAAGCGTGTATCACCGGTTTCCATGCGCTCGGTTTCTTCTGTCCGGCGGGCAGCGGCTTGAGTTTCTCGTTGGCCGAGTTCAGAAGCGAAAGCCCGACAGGGATGCCGATAGCGTTTACAACGATACCCACGATAGCCACCACAAGCGCTACAGAAGGTGTTGTGCCGAATATAGGTTCGAGCACAGCAAAACCGAGGAATCCGATTGTCGGTGAACCGCACACAAGTGCCATGATGGCGCCGTCGGCCTTGGTGTTTTTCTTGAACCCGTAGGCATAGATGTAATATACAAGCATGAAACATGCCATGATGCCTACCGTAGAGATTATGGTAAGCTTGATATCGCGCACAAGCATTTCGCGGCTTGCGTCAACAATTGATACGAACAGGGCTGCCGGCAATGCGTAGTCGAGCACAACCTTGTTGAAAGCCTTCGCGTTGTCTCCGTTGAAGATTCCTTTCTTTCCGGAAATATAGCCCGCGAGCATCACTACGATGATCGGGACAATAGCATATAACAATATGTGTGACATAATAAGTTGAATATATTAAAGTTAAGTTGTTATCCCTCGGGCTATGCCGGAAAGATTCAAAAGTATACGACTTGAAAAGCTTTCTCCGGAACGGGCCTGTAGGCGGGCGAGTTCGTTCCCTCCTGGCATGCCTGTTCCGGAGAACGCGTTGTGTCAGACTTTGATGTCGATCAGAGGTGCAGGATTAAGATAGCCAATATGGCCGCTTTCTTTACCTGAGTCGGCTGCCAGCTGCACATCTATCAGACAAGGTTTCTTCGAGGCGATGGCCTCTGTGAAAGCTTTCTGGAGCTGGTCGGGAGTTGTTACATAGTAGGTCTGGGCGCCGAATGCCTCGCCGAGTTTGTCGTAACGTGCATTGATGTCGAGTGTTGTCGGCGCAGGGTCTGTGGTCTTGTCGAGCGGCACACCGACACCGTTGTAGATTCCGCCGTTGTTGAAAATAACTACGGTGACCGGAAGGCCGAATCGGCATATGGTCGAGAAATCCATCCCGGAGAATCCGAACGCGCTGTCGCCTTCTATGGCAACAACCCTCTGGCCGGTGCTCACGGCCGCTCCTATGGCAGACCCCATTCCCATACCCATGATAGCCCATGTGGCGCAGTCGACACGGTGACGGGGCACCGACATGTTGATCGTGTCGCGTGTGTCATCGAGCGTATTGGCACCCTCGTTTACCAGTATGATGTCGGGATTGCTTTCCAGAATAGGTTTAAGCACTCCCAGAGCCGTCATATGGTGCATAGGCATCATTGATTTGGCGCTGTCGAGGTTGGCGGAGAATTTGGCGTCTTTGGCTTTGGTCTCGGCCTGAAGCGACGGAACCCACGACGCATCTGTGCTCATCGTCTTCCCCTCCATGCCGGCGAGAATGGCATCAAGCGCAAGGCCCATGTCGCCCACAACCGGCGCTGCTATCGGGCGGTTTACATCTATTTCCTGCGGCTCTACGTCGAGTTGGATAAACTTGGTGTCTTTGCTCCATTTCTTCCCCTTTCCGAACGACAGAAGCCAGTTAAGGCGGGCGCCGACGAGCATCACCACATCGGCCTGCTCCATAATTGTTGTGCGGCATGAGAGTGCGCTCAACGGGCCGGCATCAGGCATCAGGCCTTTGGCCATCGACATGGGGAAGTAAGGGATAGAGTATTTCTCGATCAGAGTCTTTATCTTGTCGTCGACCTGAGCGTAAGCGGCACCTTTGCCCAGCAGAATGGCCGGACGTTTGGCCGAAGTCAGAATCTCGACTGCACGTTTAACGGCTTCAGGCGAGGGTGCAGTTGCCGAGTAGACATCGACAGGCTGGTAAAGAAGAGCCTCTGCCTCGTCGCGGTTCATTACTTCGCCGAGCGCAGGGGTGGTCATGTCGATATAGACACCGCCGGGACGGCCCGATACTGCCGCACGATAGGCTCTCGCCACGGCCGAAGGTATCTCCTTTGCATGGCTGC
>CAMWTV010000123.1 GCA_947177215.1 uncultured Muribaculaceae bacterium | reverse complement strand
TTGGGGGGGTAATAGAGGGGTGGAAAAATATAAGGGGCACAAAACGAAACGTAACAAACGCGAATGGGCGGATTTTGGAGTGAATGTGCTGAATATGCGATAGTTGCGTGGATGAATGGGCTAAATATTGAGAAAAAACGAAGCGTACAAAAGTTTACATAGGTTTATATGATGTTTACATCAATAGGGTATAAATGTTTACATAGCGCATAAAAAGCTTTACATCCCAACGCTAATGTCCTATTTGGGGTGTAAATGGGGTGGATTAGTGGCGCATGGAGGGATGAATGAATTGGATGATATGTGGTGACCCATGAGAGCTGAATGATGAATGGGGGCGGTCGGTAGCCGCCTTTTTTTGTAGGGTGTTGTTGATTTTGGTTTATGAAAATATTCTATATAACGGTTATTTAGTATATTTGCGGTTTAAAAACAGAAGAGTATGAGAGCGATTAAGGTTATCCATGTGCATCTGAGGGGGAAGCGTAGAGACCTCTATTTCGGGTCGATTACGGCCATATATTCAGTGCTGTCGGCCGAGGAGGTCGGTGCCAGTAAAGAGTATCTGCTGCATGCCGGCTTGAGCGGAGGGGGAACTATAATGACTAAATGTGCGATAATCAAGCAGTCAACGCTGATTACAAGCCGCCAGAACAGAAGTCGCGATAACGGATGATTAACCAATTAAAACGCTGATTAAACGATACTTGAACGAAAATATTACAAAAATTGAACAGGGAGCAGCTTTTTGCTCCCTGTTTTTGTGTCTCTAAACGTTGGTTTTAGGTGCAAAAATATGGTTGGGCCTTCATTTGGGCCTTCATTTGGGCCTTCAAATTCTCAGAGTTTGGGCCTTCATTTTACAATTGAAAAAACGGGATAGAGATGGCCAGAATCCACGATTTTTCCTGTAAAATTGAAAAAACGGGTGGATAGAGGGGGTGAAAATACCATGGGGTTACGGCTAATATGGGGGCAATGTTTAGATTGATTATATTGATAATCAAGATGTTAGTGCAAAATAGCCTCAAAAAGCCGTGTGTGGGGCATTTTGAGGCTATTTCGCTGTATGGGATGTGGGGATTGTGTGTACCTTGTGTGTAACAGTTGATATACAATGACAGAAATTGAATGGAAGAGTGTGTTTTTTGCTAAATATCGTAATCTCTAAAGTAGGATTTTAAATTGTTCAAATAATCAGCTATCTGCGGAATCGTGGACAACCCTTTTCTGTTTTTGACTTCCTCGAGATGATTAATCAAATATTCAACTCTCCTTTTTCGTGCAGAATTTTGTATGTATTTGTCGAGGGTGTCATCCCAATATTCCATAAATCTTTCAGACACGGTATTTAAAATGCCATTGTAGTCCAATGTATTATTTTCCCAATTGGCAATTATTAGTTTATCTTCCGGCGTTAAATGATATTCACACGCTCCCCTATAAAACTGAACATCGCAAAAGCGAAAGGCGCATGTAATATTGTCTTTTGATGGAAGGAATTCTGAATCCTTAAACCGTTCAACAGCTGTCTGATAATCCAACAATGCTTTATCTAAATCATAAAAATTTGCTGCGTTGTTAATCGCGTCCAAACATTTTGCATAGTTTAAAACAGCCCAAATTTTTCTATGACGTGTTAGTCGCTCATATCGTCTAAGCCGATGAGCCTTTCTAATCTTTGCCTGTGCCAATTCCTCCTTCGACATACACTCCTGGGAAGATTGGATAGAAAATTCCGACGGCTTTCTCGCTTTGGTTCTATTCCTTGAAAATAAATTGTGTAAAAACGAACTCATACAATAAAATAACTCAATTGTTTATTCGAAATGGATAACGCCAACAACGCGGGCAATGCCGAGTATTTCATCAGTAGGGATGTCGAACGGGTCGTATGCCTGATTGTCAGATACAGCCAATAAACAGTCCTTTTCAACGCTTTTTCGTAAGCGTTTTACAATCAACCCTTGCTCCCGAGTGGAGATAAGATGAGGTTTATTCCATTGGATAAACTTGGAATTCCGAATTATAGAACATGCGATTATATCGCCAGGATATAGCCGTGGAACCATTGAATCTCCTGTTACTTCAATCATGAAGTCGACACCGAGATGTTTAAATTGGGGGATAATATAATAACCCAACACATCTTTCTGCTGGATAGAGAAATGTTCATTGGCAAAACCGCCTACGGCCTTCTCAGACACTAACGGAATAGCTCCAGGTGCCTCTTTCTCAGCATTAGCAAATACCTGTACGCTTGATTCCTTGTAAGACCGCATCGTATAGCGCTGTTGCTCAAGAGAACCTGCAATAGGTGCTTGTTGCACACCTTTGAACATCTCACCTTCGCCTGTAATAAGCCAATCAGCAGATATGTTTTCGCATTTTGAGTACACGAGTCCAATATCGAACGTATTACGACTAATCCATGTGCTCAACCCTTGTGCAGAGATTCCCAATTTTTTCGCAAACTGAGATTTATGTCCTTTACAGTAGTGATTTATGAGAGCGTTTAATATGTCTGATTTTGTCATACGGCATCTATGTTTACTCTTTTTGTGTAAAAAATATTCCTCATTTTGTTTGGTAAATATTCTCAAAGTGTTTATCTTTGCATCGGGTTCGACAATGAACCGCTCCAAAGATACAAAAAAGGGGCGAGATTCTCGAATCTTAAGATAGAATGATATGGTACAGATATTGGTTACAGCAGATACGCTTGACGAGTTGACCGAGGCCTACTGGGCAGATGAAAAAAACATCAGAGGGTTTGACGGTTTTAAGGACTGGGTGATATATCACCTTTGCGGGTTTTGAGGGCAGACGGAATCAGAGGCCGAGGATACTTACGATATGATCTGCGCTGCCGCGCCAAGCGACTACGACTGAAGCATAAAGACTTCGGCTAACCCGTGAGGGCGCCTCCGCCGAGAGCGGCGGGAAACAGTTATTCTTTTTTTCAATTACAGGTGCCGCCGGTGTAAAACGGGTAAAGCAATCAGACCCATCCACAGCACCGGCGGCCATTGGGGAGATAGTTCAGTTGGCAGAACAAACGGCGGTATCCAATCCGGCTGTACAGTCCTCGGTTCGAGTCCGGGGCTCCCCGCAAAACATCAACACCGAAACGACATGAAGGAACGTGCGGAACAGATGGCGGGACGCGCCATAATGCAGCTCACCGAGGTGGCCATGCGCTACCTGGAGGATGTGGGACAGGTGCTCACTGAAATGGAAGCCACCCATGACGATGCCGAGCTGACGAAGTCGCTTGAATACCAGACGCTCCTTGCTGGCCACAGCGGTCTGCAGGAGATGATGGATCGAATGAACCAACAAATCAACAAAGAAATATGAAAAGATTTATTGCGATAACAACAGAACAGCGTGGGAAGCTGGAGAAGATCTTCGGCTGCACCCCTCGCATGATTTCATACGCGCTGTCGTTCCACGCCAAGAAGGGTAATACCAATCTTGCAAAAAGGATCCGCAAGGCGGCCTATGAGATGGGTGCCCGGGTGACCATTGTGACCACCGAGATGGAAAGCATGGTAGATTCGGAAGGGACACTCCATCAGGTGTTTCCCAACGGTGCCCAGATTGAGCTGTACAAGAGTGACGGCCGGGGAGTGATTATATTCAACGGAGAGACCGTGGCCGAATATGAGAACGTGAAGGTGAGGGAGATTGGGGCCATACAGCGGCGTGCGCAGTTGCTGTGAGTATGATGTGATTTGAACTGTGTCCGGAGATGGAAATTTATAGAAACAAAGTGTGTGTGACGTTTGAGGAACTGACCTCAGACCGCGACGGCGAGCCGGTTGTCAAGAGAAAAACTCTTGAGTCTATGCTCAACCGAGACAAATCGCTACGTCTGTCAAGCGGTGGCGGCCTTGGACGTTACGTGCGCATAGACTTCTACCGTCTTCGTGACATCTACCGAGAGCGTTATATAGCTAAATACGGGGATCCGGCAGAAAAGATAAAGGAGATGAGGCTGCGGGAACAGCTGAACCTGGAAATCGATGTCACCGCGCGTGCGTTCTATGAGGATTTCCGATACACCAAGCGCGGTGAGGAGGTAGGGCTTGAAACTGAGCTTATTGAACGATATACTATAAACGCGTCAGTATTAAATCGTATAATCTCGGTCATTAACGACAGGAAGATGTATCGCAGGGCATGCAATGGCTCTTCCACTTCCATCATTGAGAGTATAGGTGACATCTACGAAAAACTGCGTGATGCTTACAGGCATACCTTGCCGACCAACATGGCCAGGCTCAGGATGACCATTAGCAGCTACAAACGCGAAGGGTACTCTGCTCTGATAAGCCGCAAAGTTGGGAATAGGAACACGGTCGTCCTTACAGAGGATGCCGGGCGTTATCTGGTAGCCTTGAAACGCAGTTCGTCGCCAGTTTATACCGACCGCCAGATTTTCGAACGTTACAACAAGGAAGCATCATGGCGTGGATGGAAGCCCATCAAAAGCCAAAGCACACTTCGGAGTTACCTCAACGCCCCGAACATAGAGCCGCTTTGGTATGACGCGGTGCACGGCGAGCTTGCGGCACATCAGCGCTACGGACGCAAGAACAAGACGGAGATGCCGTCGATGCGCGATTCGCTGTGGTACGGCGACGGGACGAAGCTCAACCTGTACTACAGGGCATGGGTAGAAGGGAAAGGCTGGGAGGCGCGTACCATGCAGGTCTACGAGGTCATGGACGCATATTCGGAAGTCCTGTTGGGCTACCATATCTCGGAAAACGAGGACTACGAGGCACAATACCACGCCTACCGCATGGCCATCCAGGTGTCGGGTCACAAACCATACGAGCTGGTGCATGACAACCAGGGCGGCCACAAGAAGATCGGGGCGTTTCTTGACCGGCTCGTAAGCCGGGTGCACCGCCCCACGGCACCTTACAGCGGCCAGTCAAAGACCATAGAAAGCGTTTTCGGCCGGTTCCAGGCACAGGTGCTGCACAAGGACTGGCGGTTTACAGGGCAGAATATCACGGCGAAAAAGGCCTCGAGCCGTGCAAACCTGGAACGTATCCGTGCCAATGCCGACAAACTCTACACACTCGAGGAGCTGAAGGAGGCATATTCGAAAGCCAGAAAAGAATGGAACGAGGGGGCTCACCATGCCACCGGTGAAAGCCGCCTGTCGATGTACGAGGGGAGTATTAACCCTGAGACACAGGAGGTGACAGTTGCCGATATGGTCGATATGTTCTGGCTCACCACCGAGAAACCGTCGACCTATACGGACAACGGCCTCAACATAACGATCAAGCGCAAGAACTACCGATATGAGGTTTACGATGAGACAGGGATGCCCGACCATGAATTCCTCCGCAACAACCGCGGGCGCAGGTTCTATACCAAGTATGACCCGTACGACCCGTGCTCGGTGCGCCTCTACACGATGGATGCCGACGGCGGGATGCGTTTTGTGAGGATAGCCCGCCCCTACTTCGTTATCCACCGCAACATCCAGGAACAGACCGCGGGGGAACGCGCGTTCATCACTGCCAATATCAAGGCCAACGAGACCGACCGCATACGTCGACAGATCGAGGGGCGTGTCATCGAGCGCGAACACGGCACGGCCATGGAGCAGCAAGGGCTGCGTCGTCCGAAGATGGCGGGCCTTTCCGGAGTGGAGAAGGCGGAGCGGGAAATCGAGCGTGAAGTAAAGCGTCGTACCCGCAAATATGCAACCGATCCGGAACAGCTGTCGCCGGGGCGCATCACCAAGGCCATAAGCAACATGGTGTTTGACCCTACAGACGGAGGCATACGGTTTGACGAACGTAAAGTGGCAGGCAAACTTTGACAATACGATATACAAAAACGACAAAACGATTATGACACCCACAGAAAAGCAGATGACGATTGATGCCTTAAGGGCATACGTGGAAAAATATCCGAGCCGGAACAAGGCCGCGGCAAGCCTGAAAGGGGTGTCCCCGGCCACCCTGAGCGCCATACTCAATGGCAAACTCGGGGTTGTAAGTGACGAGATGCTGCGCTCCATCAGGGAACAGGTTGCCCCGGCAGCCGCAGCATGCGGATGGCAGATTGTAGAGACAGGCGCGTTTCAGGAAATACGCGCAGCCATGAGGGACGCGCAGGAATACAAGAAAGTGAGATGGATTGTCGGTGATGCCGGTTGTGGCAAGACCACCGCGGCAGCGGCCTATGCCAGCGAGAACCGCGAGGTATTCACCGTGCTTTGCGACGAGGATATGCGGAAAAGCGACTTCGTGCGCGAGATTGCCCGGAGGGTCGGGCTGAAAAGCGCGGGCATGCGGATACGCGAGACCCTTGAGGCCGCCATAGGACGGATTCAGCAGATGGATGCCCCGCTGCTGGTTTTCGACGAGGGGGACAAACTCAACGACAATGTGTTCCACTATTTCATCAACCTCTACAACCACCTGGAGGGGAAATGCGGTATAGTGTTCATGTCGACCTCCTACATCGAGCAGCGCATCGAGCATGGGGTGAATTCCAACCGCAAAGGTTACAACGAGATCTATTCACGCATCGGGCGCCGTTTTTTCACCCTCGACCCCACGACCCCTATGGATGTTTCTGCCATCTGTCATGCCAATGGGCTTACCGACACCCGGCAGGTGTCGAACGTGATCATAGCCACCGAGAAGGAAGATTTCGACCTGCGGTGTGTCAAGGGTGCCATCCACCGAGCAAAGAAACTACGCGAGGCCGGGGCCTGAACGC
>CAMWTV010000122.1 GCA_947177215.1 uncultured Muribaculaceae bacterium | reverse complement strand
GCGATAAAGCTCCTCAACGCCATGTACCGGCATCACGTCGGCCGCCTCGATCACTTCATCAGGGCAGTAGGGGTCAAGCGCGCTGACTTTCATGCCAAAACCTTTGGCGATACGGGCAACATTACGGCCTACCTGTCCGAAGGCATGTATGCCGATGTTTTTATCCTTCAGCTCAGTGCCTGATGTGCCGTTATACATGTTGCGCACCGCCATAACCGCCATACCGAACACAAGTTCGGCTACGGCGTTGGAATTCTGTCCGGGGGTGTTCTCCACGCACACATTGTGTGCGGTGGCCGCTGCGAGATCAACGTTGTCGTAGCCGGCTCCGGCGCGAACAACTACTTTGAGATTCTTTGCTGCGTCGAGAACTTCGGCATCAACCTTGTCAGAGCGGATGATCAGGCCGTCGGCATCGGCCACGGCATCGAGCAGCTGCTGTCTGGAATCATATTTCTCAAGCAGAGCGAGGGTGTAGCCTGCATCCTCAATCACTTTACGGATACCGTCGACAGCTACGGCTGCAAACGGCTTTTCTGTGGCAACCAATATTTTCATGACCTGATCAGTTGTTGTTTTCAAATTCTTTCATGGCGGCAACAAGCACTTCGACACTTTCCATGGGGAGTGCGTTATAGAGCGATGCACGGAAACCGCCTACCGAGCGATGGCCTTTTATGCCGACAATTCCTTTGGTCGAGGCAAAGTCGATAAACGCTTTTTCGAGCTCGGTGTATTCAGGCTTCATTACGAAGCATACGTTCATTATCGTACGGTCTTCATGATCCTTTACCGTAGCCTCGAACATGCGGCTTGAGTCGATGGCTTCATAGAGAACCGCGGCTTTGGCGAGATCGCGTTTTTCCATCTCTTTCACACCGCCAATTTCCTTGTAATATTTCAGTGTCTGCAAGGCGCTGAAAATGGGGAGCACAGGCGGGGTGTTGAACATCGACCCCTTGTCGGCATGGGTTTTATAATTAAGCATAGTGGGGATGGGGCGTGTGACCTTGCCGAGAGCATCCTCACGAACAATTACGATCGTAGCGCCTGCCGGAGCGAGGTTCTTCTGCGCGCCGGCGTAGATGATGTCGTATTTGCTCACATCCACCGGGCGAGAGAAAATGTCGCTTGACATGTCGGCTACCAGACGGGCCTTCACATCGGGATCTTTTCTGATTTCAGTGCCGTAGATGGTGTTGTTTGTTGTGTAGTGGAAGTAATCCACATCGTCGGGCACGGCGTAATGTTTCGGGATATAGTTGTAGTTTTTGTCTTCGGAAGAAGCTACAACATCGACTTCGCCAAAGAGTTTTGCTTCCTTTATGGCCTTGTGAGCCCAAACGCCGGTGTCGAGATATGCCGCTTTGGTCTGAAGCAGATTGAACGGCACCATGGCGAACTGCAGGCTCGCTCCGCCGCCCAGGAACAGCACGTGATAGCCTTCCGGAATTTCAAGCAGCTCTTTTACCAGAGCCTGCGCCTCATCCATGACGGCCTGAAACTCTTTCGAGCGGTGCGACACTTCCAGAATCGACAGTCCGGTATTGGCGAAATCAATAACCGCATCGGCGGTGTTTTTGATGGTGTAGGGGGTCAGAATCGACGGCCCTGCATAAAAGTTGTGCTTCTTCATTTCACTGATATTTTGTTTAGTAAATGAATCTTTTAGGGCGATTACGGAGAGCCCGTCCAGTAGGCGGAAAAAGTTGTGGTTGCATTTTTCCGTTCATTGCCATTCCGGGCCGGCCAGCAATAATCGTATGTTGCAAAGTTAACATATATTTCCCTTTTTCCAAGCCTTTCTCCGATTATTTTTCAATTGCGCTAAAGTAGGCTGAAAGACGTGGTGTCACATGATGGCAAGCCTGATCAATGGAAATCATTTGAGCAGGTTTTGTTGACTGACATAAATATTTTCCTTAAATTTGTGGTGTAAAGAGTGTGTGGATGTGATAGTGACAGCATGCACTCCGGCAATATAATAACCGAGAATTAATTACAGAATGGAAAAGCGACTGATAGCAGCGGCTCTGACAGCCGGTATGGGAATAAGCCTGATGGCTTCAGGGTTTAATAATTTCGATGTGAAGGAGAATGCAGAGGCCGACAGCACCGGCTTTACATTCACCGATATCAAGGTGATTCCGACCACTCCGGTCAAAGATCAGAACAAAAGCGGCACATGCTGGTGTTTCGCCGGAACATCGATGTTCGAGGACGAGATTGTGCGCCGTGGCGGAAAACCGCTTGATCTGAGCGAGATGTTCACAGTGCGTCAATGCTATATAGACAAGGCTGACCGTTATGTGCGCATGTACGGGGCCACTAATTTCGCTGCAGGCGGAAGCATAGCCGATGTGCCTTATGTGTGGGAGCGTTATGGCGCGCTGCCTGAAAGCGCTTACCCAGGCCTGGGCTATGGCGAGGAGAAGCATGTGCACGGAGAGCTTGACGCTGTTCTGAAAGCTTATCTTGATGCGGTTATACGCCGTTCCGACAAGCGTCTCTCGACCGCATGGCGCAAAGGGTTCGAGGCTATTCTGGACGCATATCTCGGAGAGGTGCCTGAAACGTTTACAGTTGACGGGAAAACCTACACTCCGAAAAGCTATGCGGAGAGCCTTGGACTGAAAAAAGATGACTATGTGGCCGTTACATCGTTCACCCATCAGCCTTTCTATGAGCCGATGGTGCTTGAGGTGGCCGACAACTGGCTGTGGGCATCGTATGAGAATGTGCCTATGGATGAGTTGAAAGCCATTGTCGACAATGCGATGGAGAAGGGCTATCCGATTGTATGGGCGGCTGATGTGAGCGAAGGTGGCTTCAAATGGACAAAAGGCTACGCCGTGATGCCTAAAGAGCGTACGGCTGCTGATATGGAGGGCACTGAGCTTTCGCGCTGGGTAAAACTGAGCGACAAGGAGCGTCAGGAAAAGCAATTTGACATAAACGGCCCGGTTGAGGAGATTGAGGTTACACAGGAAAGCCGTCAGGCTATGTTCGACCGTCAGGAAACTACCGATGACCATGGTATGGAGATTGTGGGCACGGCTACGGATCAGGAAGGCAACCGCTACTATAAAGTAAAGAATTCATGGGACACGAATCAGATCTATGACGGGTTCTTCTATGTTTCAGAGCCTTATTTCCTGTCGAAAACTTTGAGTATTCTTGTACACAAGGACGCTCTGCCCTCATCGGTAAAAAAGAAACTCGAAAAGAAATAAATCCTGATTCATAGACAATGACGGCCTTTATAGGCAGCGCATTTTAAACGCGATGAAACGGGTGTGGAACATAGGTCTGACAACGCGGTGGCCGCTTTTTGCGGCTGCCGCGGTCGCCTTTTTCACTTCCGGGTGCGACCAGGCTCAAGAAATCCTTCCACATGATCCGGTGTTTCATTGCGACGAGTATGACATATGGCCCGATAGTGTAGATCTTCATTCGGGTATAGTGGTAAGGGCTGTCGGTGATTCGGTTTTGCAGATCAGTGCCGACGGCATCATACTCAGACAGATCAAGACGGGCGAGGCTGAGGGTAAGGCGATGAAGGTGAACACCGGAATTTCAGTTTTCGATGCGCTTTACAATCTGGAGGCCGGCAGAAGCCGTGAGAAAAGACAATATACGTCGCTGTTGCCGTATGAGCTCTATCTTAATCCTCTTGAGGCGAAAGAGGGGATGGAGTTGCTTGAGTCAAGAGTGAAAAACAATTATGTGGTGCCGATCGACACCCGTCTTTATTCGTGGCCTGTTGTAAACGACAATCCGCAATGGCTTCTGGCCGCCGGTGAGCTTTATAAAGTTACGGGGAACCAGCAATGGCTTGAGAAGTTGGGCAAAGTGGCGCAGAATGTGACCGCGGAAGATTTCAGGGTGGGATATAACCGGTCGACCGGGCTTATCGGCGGAGTGCCACGTCATGCCACAGCCGGCGGCGAATCGGCTTTCCCGAAGTGGATGGAGCCTGTAGATCTGTTCAATTGCGCCTCGCTTTCGGTCAATGTAACGTATTGGAGCGCTTTGCGTCAGCTTGAGGCTATAACTGCGGAAATGGCGCGACGTAACGGGAAGTCTCATTTGCCGGAACTGCCGTTTGACTCAGACCGTCTGCGACATGACATTCTGCTTCATTTCTGGATGCCTAATGTAGGTATGCTCTCAGGATTGAATTACGGGTATCCGTTTTGGCCTGTCGCGTTGAAATCAACCGATAATCTCGGGCAGGCTCTCGCTGTGGTATCGGGATTGCTTTCTCCGGCAATGGCTTCGGCTGCAGTTAGAAACACTCCTGTAAAATTTTCAGGCATGGAGCTTTTCACTCCCGGGTGGAGCGGGGCCGTAACTACCGGCAATGTGGCCGACCTTATACGAAGCATGTGGGTTGTGGCGGCATCGCGTAGCGGAAATGACGCCGCATATAATGCGGCGGTCGGGGCTATTCTGTTCAATGCCGCCTCAGAAGCGATAGGCGATGCCTCGGACAGGAACAGTGACAGTAGCCCGATTGAGACTCTGGTTTTAAGGGGGCTGCTCGGAATGAGATTTGCGAGCGACGGCATTTCTTTCGCGCCGTCGGTTCCTTCAGGACTCCCAGGAAACAAGACTGTAAAAGGATTGCGCTATCGCAAAAGCATTCTTGACATAACGGTGGAAGGAACAGGCAACACGATCGCTTCGTTTTTGATCGACGGGAAGAATTCAGAACCGTTTTATGCGGCTTCGCTTGAAGGGAGGCACACGGTGACGATTGTTCTGGGGGAAAATCAGAGCAGTTATGGGGCGATAAGCGGTGCGACCGCCGGGATGCTCCCTCCTGCGCCGGATGTGGAATGGGTGACTGAACGCGACGCTACAGTGACATCGCGCGAGATTCATCATGAGACTGCCGGACAGCGATCGTTGGCCGATGAGTCGAAAAAATATTTCGTATATCTCAACGGAGTGATTACCGATGAGTTCCTTACACGTCATTTCAGGCTTTATGAGGCTCCGGCTACCACTTCGGTACAGATTGTGGAGGTAAGGGGCGACAGGTGGATGAGTTTTTCGGCACGTCCGCATCTCTATGTTCCTGAGGGATGCCAGACTGTGATATACCTTCCGGAGTGGGCCTCATCAGGAAGCCGTATAATCTCCGACAGGGTGCTTGCACAGAAGTTTGTTGAAACAAACAGATGGAAGAACCGGACGCTAAGGATGGAATTCGAGGTTGACGAGGATGGTGATTATGCCATTGATGTGCATTATCTGTATGGTCTCGGGATTGTCAACTCCCGGCGCAGAACGGCTATGCGTGGCGCCTATGTAGATGGAGAGCGGGTGGGTGTTCTGGTGTTTCCTCAGTTGTGTTCGCCGCCAAGAGACCGTGAGACAGGCGAGGGGTGGCAGAGCATGACATCGTTTACCAATCCGGTTAAAACAAGTCTGACAGCAGGGCGGCACACGCTGGAACTCAAGATATATCAGCCGAGTCCGGTTTATGTTGATCCATATAACAATGACGTGCTTGCCGATTTTGTCAGAATCGTGCGGCTGCCATAGCCGAAGTGGTTGCAAAGATGGGATATCCGTGATAAAATCTGATGTGAACTTAAAACAGGTTTAAAAAACCGACTTATAATTTACTACATTCATCAAAAACACAATGTGATTATGAAACGTTTTTCACTGATTTCACTGGCTGTGCTTGCGGGCGCGTCGGTGTTCGGGGCAAAAAAAGCTCCGATGGTTACAAATGTAGAGCCTCCTTACTGGTGGACAGGAATGAGCAATGACACTCTGCAGGTTATGCTCACCGGCCCGGGAATTGCCGAGGCGAGCGCATCGGTCGATTACCCCGGTGTGACTCTGCCCGAGAGCGTTGCTCTTGACAGCCCGAATTACAAACTGCTTTATCTGGTTATCGGCAGAGACGCCCGGCCAGGAACTATGCCTCTCAGCCTGAAACTCGGCGGCCGGAAAACTACTGTCGGCTATGAGCTGAAAGCCCGTGACCGCAAACCTGAGGAGTATGAAGGTTTTTCGGCGGCCGATGTGCTCTATCTGCTTATGCCTGACAGATTCGCCCAGGGTGGTGACAAGCCGTTAGAAGCCCGATTACGCAATGAGGCCGAGATTGACCGTTCGCAGCCGTCAACGCGTCATGGAGGCAACATAGAGGGTATAAGGAAGCATATGGATTATCTTGACTCGCTTGGCGTGACCGCCATCTGGGCTTGTCCGGTGCTTGAAAACGATATGCCTGGAGGGTCGTATCACGGATATGCCACCACCGACTATTACCGTATCGATCCGCGTTTCGGGTCGAATCAGGAGTGGGCCGACATGGTGGCCGATGCCCACGGCCGCGGAATGAAGGTTGTGATGGATATGATTTTCAACCATACCGGCTCGGAACATCCGTGGATGAAGGATATGCCGTCGAAAGACTGGTATAACCATCCGGAAGGGGATGTGCTGACCAATTTCCGTCTCTCAACCCTTCATGATCCCTATGTGTCGGATTATGATCTCGACCACACTGTGAACGGATGGTTCGTGACGGCGATGCCCGACCTGAACCAGCGTAACCCACATGTGATGAAATATCTGACACAGAATTCGATATGGTGGATAGAATCGTCGAAAATCAACGGCATCCGCATGGATACCTATCCCTATGCCGATATGAAAGCGATGTCGCAATGGGCCAAGGATGTGCTTGAAGAATATCCTAATTTCAATATCGTAGGGGAGTGCTGGTATGGCAATGAGGCGGGAAG
>CAMWTV010000121.1 GCA_947177215.1 uncultured Muribaculaceae bacterium | reverse complement strand
CTATTATAATATCCATAATAAGGATAACCGCCACCTATCACATTGATGTTTACAGTGGCAGGCTGGGCTGAATATGCGTAAATGTCGGAATCATCAGCACGGATGCCACCCTCGTCGAGAGTTTCCGCATAAGCCTCGCGTGCGGCCTCCGAGTCATGGAAACGGGCAAGGTTACGGGTATTCGACATCTCCTCAAACTGTTCGAGAGTTATCGAATCTGTCTTTTCCTGTACCGGTGATACGGAAGACGTGCGGCGGTTATATTCATCGACATCGCGCATCGACGTTCCCGACACCTGATAGCTGTCGGCCGAATTATACTCACCCACATTATTCCATGGCACATATGCGGCTCCGTCGTAATAGAATTGCGAGGCTTGCTGCTGCCTGAAAGCCGGTTCTTCGGCCTTAGCCTTCTCAACAGCCTTTTTCACCTCTTTCTTTGCTTTTGACGCATCATAATATATGTCATCGTCATAATAGCCCTGAGCTATTGCTGCCGAAGCTCCTGCCAGCAGAGATACCGCCAGCAGCGAAAAGCGCGAATAGAACGACTGAATCTTCATGACTGAATTCCTCCTCTTGTATGAATTGTTACAACCAATTCACCATTTCCGCAACATCAGATAATCAAGCCTGACGCATACAGGAACAGCAAACTGACATTTATACATTATAAGACTTCTTTACAGCCCGTTAGTTTAATCGGCCAATCCAAAAAAACAATGAATCTCACCCTCCTTGCACAAGCTCATAAAATCTCATCTGCAAAAATAGTCATACCGGCGCAATCAGCTTTTAATCCAATTACTAAAAAATATTATAAAGAGTCAAAAACCGGCCATTCGACACTTTTTCAATTGCCGGATGGTCGGTTTCATGTGTCTGTTTGCAGCAGCTTTGATCTCAGCCGCCGGCTACCGCATCACCTTGACGAAACAGCAGGTTTCATGTCATATGCGGTCATGGCTATCGTAAAGCCCCAGTAGATAAATGCCAGAGCCGTGAGGAAGCTGACCATCATCATATTCTGAACCCATCCCGCTTCAAGGAAGAAGAAACCGATTATCAGCAGCAGGATGCCGTTGATCAGATACATCCACCAATAGCGGTGTGAGCGTGTTGTCACCGACGATATTATCGAGGCAACACCCCAGAAAATAAAGATTATGGCAAGGAAATAAGGGAATACTACCTCTGAAAGCACGATCGACCTGACGAGCATAAAGCCGATAAACATATCAAGCACACCTCCGGCGAGCCACCATCCCCATCCTCGCGGACGATTGACACCGGCCGAAGCGCATACCTGCACAAGTCCGGTCAGAACAAGAAGCCAACCGAAGATCTGTGAAGCCACTGCATAACCGGCCTCCGGCCAGAACCAGTAGGCAAAACCACCGAGCACCAATAGGATCCCTACAAGGAGAACCACCCACCAATAACGGGTCTGTCCCCAGAAATTAAAGTTTTTCATAATCTCAAAATAGTTATTTGTGAAACATTATTTCTTGTTTTGATACTATAACAATCCACGCTTCCAAATGGTTGTCCCATATTTTCCTGATGGCAGTCAAATGCCATGAAAACAACTTCCCCGGCACATTCACCACAGATTTTTTCTATTTCACGGATTCTTAGTAACTTTGCATCGTGAAGACTAAGTTTGCGAAAATACTGTCCGTCACATTATTGCTTGCGTTCGTGAATTTCATGTTCTCGAACAATATCTTCATCCACAACCATCAGCTTCCCGGAGGGGGCACATTGACCCATTCGCACCCGTCAAAACACAATTCAAACCACACCCACAGCACTCACGAGCTAAACCTTATATCAGCATTTAACTTCACGGCAGCCTCTGCCGAAACAGCATCATACACTCCGGCATTTACCGCTCCGATGTGCTATACGGTAATTGAATGCCATTGCCCCTCGGCAACAGTCTGCGTAAACTGTCACTGCCGGAAGCTGCGCGGGCCACCGCAATGCTGATTATCAATCATCAGCTCTCATCCCTCTCATCGCCAAAATCTCCCGCTATGCGGCCGGGCTACAAACCCATGTACTCTCCGCTATTCCGACAATATTTTTTAGAAGTTTACTAATGATCAGAAAAATTATCTTTCTGCTGATGGCATATACCATCGGCATAACATCTATATCAGCACAAAACCAGAAAACAACAGACGCAAACATAGGCGGTCATGTAATCGACGCCGACAACGGCGAGCACATGCCGGGCTGCGTAATAAAGATTCTCGGCACAAGCCACGTCACTGTAACCGATGCGTCAGGCCACTATATGTTCCGCGACCTCAAACCTGGCAACTACACCCTTGAAATGAGCTGTGCCGGTTATGTGACCACCAAACTTGACACATCAGTAAAATCACACCAGACAGTTGAGCTCAACTTCAACGTCCAGCCCGACGCTTTCATGCTCGATCAGGTAGTAGTCACATCATCCAAGAGCGAGACACGCCGCCGGGAGAGCCCCTCGCTTGTCAACGTAATCAACAGCGCCGCATTCCAGCGGCTCGGGGCTTGTTCTCTGGCCGACGGGCTTGACTTTCAACCTGGCGTTCGTGTGGAAAACGACTGCCAGAACTGCGGCTTCACTCAGGTACGCATAAACGGGCTCGACGGCCACTACTCCCAGATACTCATGAATTCGCGCCCGGTATTCTCCGCTCTTACCGGCGTTTACGGCCTGGAACAGATTCCGGCCAACATGATCGATCGCGTTGAAGTGATGCGTGGAGGCGGATCGGCTCTATTCGGATCATCGGCCGTAGGCGGCACCATAAACATAATCACCAAAGACCCTATGGTCAACTCCGCCCAGTTGTCACACCAGATCACATCAATAGGCCCTTCTGGCTCATTCGACAACAACACCACCCTTAACGCTTCGATAGTCACCGACAACGGCCTCGCAGGGCTTTTCATCTATGGACAGAGCCGCTACCGCGACGGTTACGACCACAATGGCGACGGATTCACCGAAGTGGCGCAGCTGAAGACTCAGACACTCGGCGCACGCGGCTTTTTCCGCACATCCGACATAAGCAAACTCACAGTCGAATATCATAACACTCACGAGTACCGCCGTGGTGGAGACCAGTTGGACTTGACACCGCATATGGCTATGATAGCCGAACAGACTGACCACAACATCCATGCAGGGGAAGCAACCTACGACATCTGGCTGCGCGACCGCCGCGACCACCTGTCGGTTTTCGCCGCAAGCCAGAACACACGCCGTCAGAGCTACTATGGCTCGGATATGGATCCCGACGCATATGGCCGTACTTCTGACATTGTTATCACTGCCGGAAGCCAATGGACTCATCCCATGGATCGCTTCCTCTTCATGCCTGCCGAACTTGTTGCAGGGCTGGAATATTCGTTCAACCGTCTGCACGATGTTACTGTCGGTTATGACCATGACGTAAAGCAATGCGTACGCATCTATAGCGCTTATCTGCAAAACGAATGGCGCAATGAGCGATGGGGATTCCTTGCCGGCGCCCGCATCGACAAACACTCCATGATTGACAACCCGATAATATCTCCCCGTGTGAACATCCGCTTCAATCCATCCGGCAATCTTAATTTCAGAGCCTCCTACTCCACCGGATTCCGCTCACCACAGGCCTACGACGAAGACTTCCACGTGGCGATTGTAGGCGGCGAACGCGTGGTCACGATACTGGCGCCCGGGCTGAAACAGGAAAGTTCTCAGAGCGTAAGCCTTTCTGCCGATCTATATCACCGTTTCGGCAATGTGCAGACCAACCTCTTGGTAGAAGGATTCTTCACAGATCTGCGTGATGTTTTCGCACTGCGCCAGCTTGAAGGAACCGATGCTATGGGCAACGCAGTTCTTGAGCGTTATAACGGCAGCGGAGCACGCGTTATGGGTGTAAATCTTGAAGCCAAAGCTTTCTTCTCAAGCCACTTCGACATGCAGGGAGGCATAACACTGCAGAGCAGCCGATATAAAAAATCCGAACAATGGAGCGACAATCCCGATGTGCCGGCTGTAAGAAAGATGTTCCGCACTCCCGACATATACGGCTACCTTACCGCCAACTGGGAAATAACCCATCATCTGACCGCCACTCTGAATGCAACCGGCACAGGCCCTATGACGGTGCAGCACATGGTTGGATCGGGAACTGACGTGGATTTGGCAGTTCGCACTAAATCGTTTTTCGACACATCCATAAAGTTCACTTACAATTTCAAACTTTTCAACCGTGTGAGCCTCAACGTATCGGCCGGAGTCAGCAACATATTCAATTCATATCAGAACGACTTTGATTCCGGAGCCACACGCGACTCCGGCTACATCTACGGCCCGGCGCTCCCACGTTGCGTCAATGCCGGAGTCTCCGTAAGCCTCTGACCCCCTCCTGACTGAAGCTTGCGCCGCATTATGCCGTTTCGCATTATGCCGAGGCTATAAACGGATTTTTTGTAACTTTGCATAACAATCCACGGAGTGATGCGCTGGCAACCCGGTCATGGCGTGGCTGCAAAGTGCGACAACACCGCATATGTTGAACTTTTTCATCAGAAAAAATTGATCTATCCTGATAATTTCGAAAAAAAAATAGGCTTTGACGCCGTTAGAGACCGCTTGCGCGAACTTTGTTCATCAACACTCGGGCGAGACAAAGTGGGCGAAATGTGCTTTACAAGCAACTATGACCGTATATGCAGGCAACTTGAACTTACGGGAGAGATGCTCGCCATAATCAGCAGCCCGGAAAGCCTGCCGCTAAGAAACATGCACGATGTTACAGGCGCGCTTAAACGCAGTCGTGTAGAGGGGGCTTCCGTCAGCCTCGACGAGTTGCTGCGAATACGCCAGTCACTTCAGACCATAAGCGAGATACACGCATTCTTCAACCGTCAGCAGGCCGACACCTCAGAGCAACCACCCTATCCGGCTCTCCGCTCGCTATGCTCCGGTCTTACGATATTTCCTGAAATTATCCGCAGCATCGATCGGGTTATCGACAGTCTCGGCAACGTGCGCGACAACGCATCGCCCCGCCTTGCCGAAATCCGCTCGGAACTTTCACGCATATCCTCATCCGTAAACTCCATCATGCGCCGTGTGATATCGCGCGCGGTCGAAGGCGGATATCTTGAAAAAGATGTAACCCCTACAATTCGCGACGGCCGTCTGGTCTTGCCTGTAGCCCCTATGCACAAACGCAAGATAAACGGCATTGTGCACGATGAATCCGCAACAGGAAAAACATTCTTTATCGAGCCGGCAGAACTTGTGGAGATCAACAACCGGTCGCGGGAACTCGAAATTGAGGAAAAACGGGAAATTCTGCGCATTCTGGCTGAAATCACTTCCATGATGCGCCCATACATTCCGGAGATGCTTGAAAGCTATTCTGTTCTCGGCGAACTCGATTTCATTCAGGCGAAGGCGCTTTTCGCGCGCGACACCGACGCCACGATGCCGCATATCTCACCTGAGCGTGAGCTTGAATGGTATCATGCCACACATCCTGTGCTTCTTGAATCGCTGCGTAGGCAGGGAAAAGAAATCGTGCCTCTCGACATAACGCTTAACAGCAAGTCTCGCCTTCTGGTCATCTCCGGGCCAAACGCAGGCGGAAAATCAGTATGTCTGAAAACCGTCGGCATTGTGCAGTATATGACCCAATGCGGCCTTCTGCCCACAGTTTACGAAAATTCCCACATCGGAGTCTTCGATGATATTTTCATTGACATAGGCGACGACCAGTCGATCGAAGATGACTTGTCCACATACAGTTCGCATTTGCGCAACATGAAGCATTTCCTCAACGCCGGAGGGTCATCATCGCTGATAATGATTGATGAATTTGGCGGTGGAACCGAACCTCAGATCGGAGGTGCCATAGCACAGGCAATCCTCAGAGAGTTTAACGACAAAGGCATGTGGGGAGTCATCACCACACATTACCAGAACCTCAAACACTATGCCGAGGAGACCGAAGGGCTTGTAAACGGCTCCATGCTTTATGACCGCCAGCAAATGAAACCTCTCTTCAGGCTCTCCATAGGTCAGCCGGGAAGCTCTTTCGCTATCGAGATAGCACGCAAGACCGGCCTTCCGTCACAAATCATCGAAGAGGCATCGCGCATTGTTGGCTCCGACTATGTAAACATGGATAAATATCTCCTCGACATAGCCCGTGACCGCCGTTACTGGGAAAACAAGCGACAGGCAATCCGCCTGAAAGAAAAGAAGATCGATCAGGTGCTCGAACGCTATGAGGAAGATGCCGAAACCCTACGCAGCAAACGCCGCGAAATCATTGCCGAGGCCAAAGATGAAGCGAAAAAGATTCTTGAAGGCAGCAATGCCGTGATAGAGCGCACCATCCGTGAAATCAAGGAATCACAGGCCGACAAAGAGCGTACACGGCAGGCCCGGAAACGCATGACTGAAGAAAAAGAAACCATGTTGTCTGGCGCACAGCCGGAAAGCTCCCTACTGCGCAAAGCCCCCAAAGCAAAGAAAAACCAGCCTTCGCAAAAGGAAAAAACTCACACTGAGACATCCCGGCCATTGTCAGTAGGCGACAATGTGAAGCTCGACGGTCAGGGAACGCCCGGTCGGATTCTTGAAATCAGCGGAAAAAGCGCTGTCGTAGCATTCGGAATGCTCAAGACCACTGTGAAGCTTTCACGACTGAAACACACCCTTTCACAGCCATCGTCCGGAGCCAAAGCGGCATCGTTTGTGAGCAGTGCCACAAC
>CAMWTV010000120.1 GCA_947177215.1 uncultured Muribaculaceae bacterium | reverse complement strand
TTTCATGAACAATACGGCACCCGATCTCACTCTACCTATCGTGGGCGCGGAGATGTGTAGAACCGACAGTCTGTAACGCGCGATGAAACGTCGCGTGGCGGCACGATGGACAATTCATTCGGCAATGTATGGGCATCGTACAGTTATATCCGGCCTGACACCACGGTGTTTATGGCGGAGTTCGGTATGTTTCATAAATTCACAGACCGGTTCACCTACAACGGTCTGCTCTCGCTCAGTGACGGATCTGATGATATATCGCTCACGGACTCGCATGGCGACAAGGGTTCGACGCCTACATTATCGCTGTACTGGCAGCAGAATTTCAGAAACAGACAGACTCTGGTGCTGAACTTCAACAGCTCGTTTTATTTCGGTCGCTCGTATTCCGACTATATCGAGCGCCCTGACGCAGGTGGCGGCCTCATGGAAGCGATGACTGACATACACACCATGATAAGAGACCGGAATCAGGCCTATGCGATAGAGGCCGATTATATAAAGGCCTGGCGGAATGCCCGTTTTACGGCCGGGGCTTCTTACACGGCCAACCGCAACCGTTCGGAATATGAGAATCTTGACGGCCGGATCTTTCACCAGCGTCAGGACAAGGTGTATTTCTTCGCCGAATATTTTCACCGTTTCGGCAAGTGGACAGCTACAGCCGGCATGGGGGCACAATATACCGGTTTTCTTTTCAAGGAGACCGACCAGGGGAGCGAGTCGTGGAGTGCGCGCCCACAGGCCACAGTTACATATTCACTGAACCAGAATCATAATTTCAGGTTGAATTTCACGTCGTGGCAGTCAACTCCCTCGCTTGCAGAAACCAATGTGGTTCCTCAGCAGCTTGACGGCTTCCAGTGGCGTGTGGGTAACCAGAACCTGAAGACTGCGAATTCATACATGCTGACATTCCGTTATGGCTTCAATCTGCCGCGCACAAGCGGTTCGTTCGGCATCCGTGCCTTCACTTCGCCCAATGCCATCACGCCGCTTCTGCTGTGGGACAACGAGAGGCTTATAACCACTTATGAGAACAGTCGCGGGCTGCAGAATCTGTCGTTTTTCCTCGCACCGCAAATCGAGATAGTTCCGGAATGGCTCATGGCAAGCGGCTATGTGCAGTATCGGATGGAGCGTATGCGCGGCACCGGTTACACCCATTACAGCAACGCCTGGAGCGGTAACGCGCAGATCAGGCTCATGCACTGGGGCTTTGTGCTGTCGGGGCAGTATGTGCGCTCACAGCGCGACCTCTGGGGTGAGAAAATTTCATGGGGCGAGAATCTGAATATCATTGAACTGAGCTATAACTGGAGGTCGTGGCAGTTCGGAGCGGGTGTTATAATGCCGTTCGGCGAATATGATCAGGGGAGCCGGTCGTTGAGCCGTTGGAACCGCAACGAGCAGCATATGCGCCTTGACATGCGCATGCCTTATGTCAGCGTGAGCTACAATCTGCAATGGGGACGCCAGAAACAGGGCGCGCAGAAGCTTGTGGATGTGAGTGCCGACGCAGACCGTTCGACAGCAGGCGGGCGTTAAGCTGACAGAAACTGACGGATAGAAACATAAAGAAGCGCGATATCATACACAATTCAGGTCTCCCCGGCAGTGATGTCGGGGAAACTTGTTTTCACCGTGCCGGCTGAAAGGGTGTGGTCAACAGCGGGATGCCGGGTGATCGGACGTATGAGTTGCTGACCGTGATAATATAATTTGAGCGAGTTTAAGGAAATTAAACAGGCGGTTTTTTTGTGGCAGTCTCGATAAAGTGCTATTTTTGTAGATAAATTCCAGGGTGCAGTTCACAGAGATGTGGAGCGCCGTTTTATTTTCATATGCAACTGAGACTCACAAGATATATCGCCCTGCTTATTCTGCTGCTCCATACCGCTCCACGTGCCGGCGCCCAGATCAACGCAGAGCAAGTGATGAGGGTGGGGCAGAACGCCCTGTATTTTGAAGACTATGTTCTTTCGATCCAGTATTTCAATCAGGCCATACTGGCCAAGCCATATCTTGCCCAGCCCTATTTCATGCGTGCCATCGCCAAGCTGAATCTTGAGGATTATCTCGGCGCCGAGCAGGACGCCACCGATGCCATAGAACGAAATCCATTCATAGCCGACGCGTATGAGGTGAGAGGCGTGGCCCGTCAGAACCGCGGGCTGTTGCGCGGGGCAGTGGAGGATTACGATGCCGCGCTGCGCCTTATTCCAAACAACCGCGGCCTTCTTTTCAACAAAGCCCTTGCCCAGCAGGATCTGAAACAGACCGATGAGGCCATGGAGACGTTCAACGCACTTCTGAAGGCTTATCCCAACTATGAGAACGGCTATCTCGGCCGTGCGCGGCTGAATCTGCAGCGGGCCGACACGGTTGCCGCCAGAAGTGACGTTGACCATGCCCTGAGCCTCAACAAGAATCTTGCCGGGGCTTATCTGCTGAGGGCCGACATAGCCGTGAATTCAGAGCGCGATTTCAGCGGCGCCCTGGCAGATATGTCGGAAGCGATAAGGCTGCAGCCGCGCGAGGCGGGGTTTTATATCAACAGGGCTTTCATGCGTTATAATCTCGACGACTATTCGGGTGCCATGGCCGACTATGACTATGCCCTGCAGCTTGATCCGCTCAATGTAGCCGCTATCTTCAACCGCGGCCTTCTGCGGATGGAGGTGCGAGACAATGACAATGCGATCAAAGATTTCTCGAAGGCTCTGGAACTGGATCCTGACGATTACAGATCGCTCTACAACCGCGCATATCTCTATTCGGAGAAGCGTGATGTGAAACATGCCATGGCCGATGTGAACAGGCTCGTGGATGCTTTTCCTGAGCTGCCTGAGGCGCTTTACATGCGCAGCAACCTGAACCGGATGGAGGGGAACATGACTCTTGCCGAGCGCGACTACAAAAAGGCGCTCGCTTTGTCGAAACAGCTTAAACCGGCTGAGGGGGGCACAGCTCCGGCTGCCGGCGCTACTGCTGCGGGAGGTGCCGGAGTGAAAGATGATGGCTCTGCGGCGCAGCCGGCCGACGGCGAGGGCGGAAACCGTGAGCTTACGCCTGAGGCTGTGGCGCGGCGTTTCGCGGCCCTGCGGACGGTCGAGAACCATGTGGAGGTAGAGGAGGACTATAACAACAAGAATATCAGAGGGAAGGTGCAAGACCGCTCTCGCCGCATAGAGCTTGAGCCTATGTTCGCTCTGAGTTATTATACGGCGCCGACCGAGCTGAAACCGTCGTCGTATTATCTGAAGGAGATAGACGATGTGAACTCGACGCGTATGCTCCGTTTCCTTGTGCAGATCTCGAACGCCGACATAACGCTTACCGATCAGGATATGATAAACAGGCATTTCCGTTCGGTAGAGTATTACAACTCTTATCTGGCCACCCACACTCCGCGCGCTATCGACTATTTCGGCCGTGCGATGGATTTCATGATGCTGCGCGACTATTCGGCGGCTGTAGACGATCTGAACAAGGCGTTGCAGCTCACGCCCGATTTCGCTCTGGGATATTTCGCCAGGGGAGTGGCGCGCTATAAGGCGATGCAGGCCGGAAGCCAGCAGGTGGCGGCCCCGCTTCAGGCCGAGATAAGGGCTGTGATAGCAGATTTCGACAAGTCGGCGGAGCTGTCGCCGCGCATGGCGTTCGCCTATTACAACAAGGGGAATGTGCTTGCCGCTCTGGGCGACTATACGTCGGCTCTGCCGGCCTACAACAAGGCTATCGAGCTGAAGCCCGATTTCGGCGAGGCTTATTACAACCGAGGATATGTCTATTTCCATCTCGGTGACCGCGAGAAGGGTTCGGCCAATCTGTCGAAGGCGGGCGAACTTGGCATAATGCCGTCGTATAATCTGCTCAAACGTATGAACTGACCGGAGCGCGGGCGAATGCCGCCAAGGGGCGCATGCCAGACTATAAACTGAATAATCAACGATTTACTAAATAATTCATGCTAAACGAATCAGATCTTAAAACCATTGCTGCGAGGGGTATCACTCCGGAGCAGCTCAAGGCACAGACAGACCGGTTTGCAACCGGATTTCCGTATCTGAAACTTCACGGGGCCGCGCGTCCGGGCGCCGGAATCACAGTGCTCACCCCTTCGGAGGAGGAGCAGGCAGTTGCCCGCTGGGACGAGTTTCTGCAGTCGGGGGGCACGGTGACGAAGTTCGTTCCGGCCTCGGGTGCCGCATCGCGTATGTTCAAATCGCTTTTCGCTTTTGTCGACGGCCAGGAGGCGCATCCGGCGAAGGGTTCGGATGTAGACCAGCTGCTTGAAGGGATTCACAACGTGGCCTTTTTCGAAGAGCTTGAAAGCGCCGTGCGACGTCTTCACGACAAGGGTGTTGACGAACTGCTTTCAGAGGGTCGTGAAAAGGATGTCGTGTCGGCGATAATCTCGCCCGACGGACTCAACTACGGCAATCTGCCCAAAGGGCTTCTGACTTTCCATCATGCCGGCGACGGCACCCGCACTCCTGTCGAGGAGCAGCTGATGGAGGGGGCACAGTCGGCCCGTCAGGCCGACGGCACCGTCAACATGCATCTTACGGTCTCGGGTTCTCACCGCGAGGCTTTCGCCCGTAAACTGGCCGAGGCCACTCCGGCGATAGAGCAGAAGATGGGTGTGAGAATCAACGTGGGTATGTCGGAGCAGAAGGCTTCGACCGATACGGTGGCTGTGAACGAGGACAATACGCTTTTCCGCGAAAACGGCCGTCTGGTGTTCCGTCCCGGAGGGCATGGCGCGCTGATCGAGAATCTCAACGATATGGAGTCGCAGGTGGTGTTTATCAAGAACATCGACAATGTGGTTCCCGACACACTGCGCGGCGACACGTTGCACTACAAGAAGGTTATTGCCGGCTATCTGATGGAGCTTCATGACAAAGTTGACGGCTATATAAGGCTGATCGACAGCCGTTCATACAGCCCGGAACAGCTTCAGGAGATATGCGGTTTTCTGCGTGAGGCGTTCAGCTTCGACTCGCCTGAGCTTGACAGCCTGAAGGGTGAAGACCTGGCTACATATCTGCGTGTGAAGCTTGACCGCCCGATGCGTGTGTGCGGCATGGTTAAAAACGAGGGCGAGCCCGGCGGAGGCCCGTATATCGCCTATAACCGCGACGGCTCACGGTCGCTGCAGATTCTGGAAAGCACTCAGATCGACATGTCGGACGAGGGGAACCGGAAGATGATGGCCGGCGCCACACACTTCAATCCGGTTGACCTGGTTTGCTATGTGCGCGACAGCGAAGGGAAGAAGTTTGACCTGACACGCTATGTCGACGAGCAGACGGGGTTCATTTCGTCGAAATCGCTGCATGGACGCAGCCTGAAGGCACTTGAGCTTCCCGGTCTCTGGAACGGCGCGATGAGCGACTGGCTGACGGCGTTTGTGGAGGTTCCGGTGTCGACATTCAATCCGGTAAAGACTGTGAACGACCTTCTGCGTGCCCAGCATCAGGGCTGATGGCAGGAAGGGGCAGTAACCGGATTTCCGACAGCTCCCGTTGCCATGAGGATATGAAACAGGGCCATGTGTTAAGGATTCAGAATTCTGACACATGGCCCTTGCTGTATGGTGTCGGCTGCCAGACAGTTACGACGCGGCTGAAAAAAAGAGGATTTTTAAGGCTGCGGCGCAGCGGTTGCAGGCGTTAACTTTGCACAGTGAACGGGGATTTGCGACGATAACTGATTATGGCGAATATGAGAGCGAGGAGAGCGCATGATGCGATTATGATGACTGTTGTGACCATGATGTTGCCTATGCTGACGAGCGGTGAGACTATGCCTCCGAAGAGGAATCCGATAGCACCGAAGATGGCGGCGGCGGTGCCGGCGAGGCTTCGGCCTTCGTCCATGGCGAGAGTGGTGACCGAGGTGAGCACAAAACCGATGAATACAAGCATGGCGAAGGTGAGCCCTTCGTATAGGTGGAACGAGTTGTATTTCCAGCAGTTAAGAGCCTGCAGCATGGCAGATGCGGCCACGCCGGCGGTGCCGAACAGGGCCGCTCCGGAAAGGGTTCTGAAACGGAGCGACAGGGCCGAGCCGATGGCAATGCCGATGGCGTTGACACCGAAAACTATCGAGAACATGAATTCGGAGAAGCCGAAGTGGTTCTGGATGATAAACGAGGCTGACGAGATGTAGGAGAAGAGCACGCCGCAAGTGAAAGCGTAGATGGCTACGTAGATCACGAAATAGCGGAGCTTAAGAAGCTCCGGAACAGCGCCCAGCAGGCTGAGAACCGAGCCTTTGTGGCGGCTTGACGCAGGGTGAGACTCGTTGAAGGCTCCGCACATGAGCAGGAGAATCGCTCCGAGGGCAAAAAGGATCCAGAAGATTCCCTGCCATCCGACAGCTTCGGAAACCAGACCGCCGATAACCGGGGCCGAGACGGGGGCTATGCCGTTGATTGCTCCGATAATGGCCATTGTGCGGGCAAGCTCGCGCCCTGAACAGCAGTCGGTTGCCACAGAGCGCGACAACACGATGGCACCTGCGCCTCCAAGCCCTTGCACGAAGCGGCAGAAGTTGAAAAAGCTGATCGAGGTGGAATAGATGCTCACTACGGTTGATATGGCAAACAGCACAAGCGATGCCACCAGCACCGGTTTGCGGCCGAATTTGTCGCTCAAAGGCCCGAAGAACACCTGGCCGATAGCGAGGCCCCACATGCTTGTGGCCAGACCCATCTGCACCATCGACGCGGAGGGGTCGAACACCTGGGCCATAGACGGGAGGGTGGGAA
>CAMWTV010000119.1 GCA_947177215.1 uncultured Muribaculaceae bacterium | reverse complement strand
GCCTTCATAATATCCCCCCACGAATTCAACGAACCCCGGATCGAGGCGCTAAGAAACCGCTTCAATTGCCACGTAGCGCTTCTGTCGGAATGGACTCGCGAAATCAAGCGCGCCAACCTTCCGGCCGGTCAGCTGCCGGAACACCTCAAGCAGGTACGCGGACTGATAATCGACTCTTTCGGAAAACTGTCATCGCTCTACCGATATGCCGATCTGGCATATATAGGGGGTGGCTTCGGCGCCGGAATACACAACCTCAACGAGGCGGCCGTCTACGGCATCCCCGTAATCTTCGGCCCCAACCATTCGAAATTTAAAGAAGCAACCGACCTGATAGAATGCGGAGGCGGATTCTCAATAGCTTCAGTAGCCGATTTCTATGAAACGATCGATGCTCTGACAGCAACGCGCGCCCAGCTGGAGCAGGCCGGAGCAGCCGCCGGACAATACATCCGCGAAAACCTCGGAGCTACCGACAGAATATACGCCGATCTGTTCGGGCCACACAAAACGGAAACCTAACAATCTGTTGCCAAGTGCGCTACAAAGCCCAGAACGCGGTTTCTCCTTCAAAAATTTTCAACCTATTCATAAACGGTGAATTATTTCCAAAAATAATTCACCGTTTATTAGGTTATTCAAACATTTTTTCGTAATTTCACGGCCAGAGTGAACACACAGCTGATTCAAATTTCCCTCGACAAAAGGCTGTTGCAGACTGCAGCCGCCTTTTGCCATCGACAGATTCAGGCGTGCATAGAACCCTCGCAGACACCTACTGAAGGCCTCTGCAAGAAACACTCCAAATCACAAAAACACCTGTCTCGCCACCGGCCGAAGAGGCGTTGCAGCTCATAACCTGCCTGATGCCGGAGCGATATTCATCCGGCATTTATCACAACATCAATCAAACCGCCGCTATCATGAACAGCAGAAAAGCAAGACTCCCTGAAATCATCGACATTCTTGCGCATCAGGTCATCTCATCGCAGGAAGAGTTATCAAAACAACTCGCGATAAGAGGACACATAGTCACACAGGCCACCTTATCGCGTGATCTGAAGCTTCTGAAAGCCAACAAAGTGGCCGACGACAGAGGCGGATACCGCTACATTGTCGGCGACAGCCAGACATTCAATCGGGGCCGGCAGCGCCCGCGCACAGCCACAAGCGTCGGAACCCACACGGCAGTGCTGTCGGTAGCGGTCACCGGAAATCTCGTGGTCATAAAAACCCGCAACGGTTATGCCTCCGGACTGGCCTACGACATCGACATGCTCGAATCAGAATGGATTCTCGGCACCATTCCCGGAGCCGACACAGTGTTTGTGGCCGTCAGGGAAGACACCTCCCGCGCCGACCTCTACAACCTGTTCAGCTCATTTCTGCCGCAAACCGTAATGACCGAGGCTCGACACAGTTTTATCCCCGAAGAAGAATAACCTAAAAACTTGTATATCACAGCACTATACACCACATCTCCATCCCGGCGCCAGCCCCGGCCGGGATTAAGTTTTTTAGCCCGTGCAATTTGTTTTTCAGCGCGCTTTTTCGTAACTTTGTAACGTAATTCGCGGCGGCAGAACCGCCCTGAAAGCCTCGCCGCACCCCGCGATGCAGGCTTTTTCAACGTTATAGAAATCAATATATGTCAGAAGAAAAATTTGACCTGGAGGAGAAATCTTCCCAAGAGTATAGCGCCAGCAACATCCAAGTGCTTGAAGGGCTTGAAGCCGTAAGAAAACGCCCCGCCATGTATATCGGCGACATCAGCGTCAAAGGCCTTCACCATCTTGTTTATGAAGTGGTCGACAACTCGATCGACGAAGCTCTTGCAGGCTTCTGCTCGCACATCGAGGTCACTATCAACGAAGACAACTCGATAACCGTTGTCGACAACGGCCGCGGAATCCCGGTCGACATGCACGAGAAAGAACACAAGAGCGCCCTCGAAGTGGTGCTCACCGTGCTCCATGCCGGAGGTAAGTTCGACAAAGGCTCATACAAAGTGTCAGGCGGTCTCCACGGCGTGGGTGTAAGCTGCGTAAACGCCCTCTCCACCTACCTTCGCGCGGAAGTGCGCCGAGGCGGCAAAGTCTATATGCAGGAATACTCGATGGGTAAACCCACCTGCGACCTCAAGGTAGTGGGCGAGGCCGACACCACCGGAACATCCGTGACATTCAAGCCCGACCCCACAATCTTCACCGTAACCGTCTACGACTACGAGACACTGGCCAACCGCCTGCGCGACCTGGCATTCCTGAACGCCGGCATAACGCTGACTCTCACCGACCGCCGCGCCCTCGACGAAAACGGCAATCCACGTCAGGAGGTATTCTATTCAGCCAACGGATTGAGTGAGTTCGTGCAATATATCGACTCGAACAAAGAGTCGCTCATCAACGACGTGATCCACCTGAACACAGAGCGCCAGGGAATCCCCGTCGAAGTGGCCCTCACCTACAACAGCTCGTTCAACGAGAACATCTACTCGTTTGTCAACAACATCAACACCATCGAGGGGGGAACCCACCTCACAGGCTTCCGCCGCGGACTCACCTCCACCCTCAAGAAATATGCCGACGACAACAAACTTCTCGAAAAAAGCAAAGTCGAGATCTCAAGCGACGACTTCAGAGAGGGCCTCACGGCAGTGATATCGGTAAAAGTGATGGAGCCCCAGTTTGAAGGGCAGACAAAGACCAAACTCGGCAACAACGAAGTGATCGGAGCCGTGCAGACCGCCGTAAGCGAAGCCCTGCGCACATATCTCGAAGAGCATCCGAAAGAAGCCAAGACCATTGTTGAGAAAGTAGTGCTCGCAGCCCAGGCCCGCCATGCGGCCTACAACGCAAGAGTAAAGATACAGCGCAAATCGCCCCTCTGCGGAGGCGGACTCCCCGGCAAGCTGGCCGACTGCTCGAGCCGCACGGCCGAAGAGTGCGAAATCTTCCTGGTCGAGGGAGACTCGGCCGGCGGAACAGCCAAAAGCGGACGCGACAGACGTTTCCAGGCCATCCTCCCGCTGCGAGGCAAAGTGCTCAACGTAGAGAAAGCGATGGATCACAAAGTGTTCGATTCCGAGCAGATAACAAACATCTTCCGCGCGCTGCGTGTAACCATCGGCACAGAAGACGACCCCAAGGAAGCCAACCTCTCGAAACTCGCCTATCACAAAGTGATAATCATGACCGATGCCGATGTCGACGGAGCACACATCGCAACACTGCTCATGACCCTCTTCTTCCGCCGCATGCGCCCCATCATCGAACAGGGCTACCTCTATCTGGCCACACCGCCCCTTTACAAATGCTCGAAAGGTAAAGTGGAGGAATACTGCTGGACAGAGCAGCAGCTTCAGGCATTCATAGCCCAGCACGGCGAAAAAACCAAAGTGCAGCGCTACAAAGGTCTCGGTGAGATGAGCGACCAGGAGCTTCGCGACACAACCATGTCGCCCGAGCACCGTCTGCTCAAGCAGGTGCAGATCAGCGATGCCGCCGAAGCCGACCGCATCTTCTCCATGCTCATGGGCGAGGATGTGGCTCCGCGCCGCGACTTCATCGAAGCCAACGCCAACTACGCCAACATCGACGCCTGATCACCCGCGGCTTCAGGCTCAGACAGACCCATCAAGATACCGGTTGACGGAGTTTCTATCCGGTCATCCGGTATCTTCGCTTTATAATCCGCACCCTTACGGCACACGGATCAGTTCACACAACTTTCGGGCTAACCATTCACCCCTTTCCGGCGTTATAACCTGTGAAAGGCATTAAAAATCAATTTAGCGTTTCAACATCTATGGCCCACATATCAACAAAAAAAGCAGCCTCCAGACTAAAAGAGCTGGTTCTCGGCTATATCAGCCACCCGGCTGCCACCACATTCAACTATAAACAGGTATCACACTCCATCGGCGCCGACACCCCCGCCGCACAGCGCAGCGTAGCGCTTCTGCTGGCCGAACTGGCTTTCGACGGCGACCTTATCGAAACCGCCCCCGGAAAATACAAAGCGCCAAAACGCACCAACGCAGCGGTGACAGGCACATTCGTGCGTCGCTCAAACGGCAAAAACAGCGTGATAACCGACACCGACGGCGAAACCATCTTTGTGGCCGAGCGCAACTCAATGCACGCCCTCAACGGCGACAGAGTCGAGATCAGCATAGCCGCGCGCCGTCGCGGACAGGAGCCTGAAGCCGAAGTTATAAAGATTATCGAGCAGAAGGAGCAGACCTTCATAGGCGCCCTCCAGGTCGACAAAACCATGGCCTTCCTGAAAACCGACTCGAAATTTCTTGCCTGCGACATATTCATCCCCAAAAACAAGCTCAAGGGTGGAGAGAGCGGCGACAAAGCCATCGTGCGCATAACATCATGGCCCGACGACGCCAAAAACCCGCGTGGCGAAGTTATCGACATCCTGGGCAAGGCCGGCGAAAACAACGCCGAGATCCACGCCATTCTGGCCGAATACGGACTTCCCTACAAATATCCCGCAAACGTTGAGAAAGCAGCCGACAAGATCGACGCCGGAATCACACCCGAAGTCATAGCACAGCGCGAGGACTTCCGCGACACCGTGACATTCACCATCGACCCCAAGGACGCCAAAGACTTCGACGACGCCCTGTCGCTCAAACGGTTGCCCGACGGCAACTATGAAGTAGGCGTACATATCGCCGATGTGACACACTACGTCACCCCCGGCTCGGTAATCGACAAGGAAGCCATGCAACGCGCCACCTCTGTCTATCTGGTCGACCGCGTGGTGCCCATGCTCCCGGAGCATCTGTGCAACGGCATCTGCTCACTGCGTCCCGACGAAGAGAAACTGGCCTTCTCATGTATTTTCACCATGGACAACAACGGCAATGTTCTCAACAGCCACATTGCCCGCACTGTGATCAAAAGCAACCGCCGCTTCACCTATGAAGAAGCCCAGGAAGTAATCGAGACAGGAAAAGGCGACTATGCCGATGAGATTCTGACCCTCGACCGTCTGGCAAAAATTCTGCGCCGCCGCCGCTTTGAAAACGGCTCTGTGGATTTCGACAGAGAAGAAGTCAGATTCGACTTCGACGAGAAAGGGCATCCCACCGGAGTCTACTTCAAAGTGTCGAAAGACGCCAACAAGCTCATCGAGGAATTCATGCTTCTGGCCAACCGAACAGTAGCCTCGGCAATCGGCAAGACCGAAAAGAGGCGCAAAAGCAAAGCCTTCGTCTATCGAGTCCACGATCAGCCTGATCCCACAAAACTGACCGATCTCGCGAACATAGCCCGCACATTCGGCTACAAGCTCAAAACCACAGGCGATGCCAGAGACATCAACCGTTCCATCAACCGCATGCTGGTCGATATAAAAGGGAAAGGAGAGGAAAACTACCTCTCGGTGCTCGCCATACGCTCCATGGCCAAAGCCATATATACTACCGAGAATATCGGCCACTACGGCCTCGGATTCGACTACTATACCCACTTCACATCGCCCATACGCCGTTACCCCGACATGATGGTTCACCGCCTGCTCGAGCGCTACCTGTCAGGCGGACGCAGCGTGAATATCGAGAAACTTGAAGACCAGTGCAAACACTCGTCGTCGATGGAGCAGCTCGCCAGCAACGCCGAGCGCTCGTCGATAAAATACAAGCAGGTCGAATATATGGCCGACCATCTTGGCGAGGAGTACGACGGCATGATCTCAGGCGTGACCGAATGGGGCCTTTACGTCGAACTTGACGAAAACAAATGCGAAGGACTCGTTCCGATGCGCGATCTCGCCGACGACTATTACGATTTCGATGAAAAGAACTACTGCCTGCGCGGACGGCGCCACGGCAACATCTATCGCCTCGGCGATATGGTGAGAGTGCGTGTTGCCAACGCCAACATCGACAAAAAGCAGCTCGACTTCGTGATTATCGCCGACAACGGACGCCCCGACAACACCGACGACATGGGCAACACCGTTTCCGTGGCACAGGCCCTTTCTCCGTCGGCACCAAAAAGCGGCGTGTCGCGTCACGAAAAAGCCAAAGCCGCCGCACGCGAAAGCCGCCGCAAAACAAAGGCACGCGAAAGCAAGAAAACCAAAGAGCCCGCAGGCAAGGCCAAAAACCAGAAAAAGAAATCGAAACAGCCCGTGCGCCGAAAGCGCTGAATTCGATTAAATAAACTCAAAGGCCCTGTGTCAGAAATTATCCCGACACAGGGCCTTGTTTTCATTTCAGTGTGGCACGGGGCACAGTTTCACACATTCACATCGTCGAGCGGGCTCTTGCGCGGAGCTGCCACAGGCTTTGCCGCGCGAGGCTTCCGTTTAGTCTTCCTTCCCTTTTTACCCTCTACCGCTTTCACCGGATCGACAACCTCACCCGACGCCTCGACCGAATCTGACTTTTCAAGCACATTGCGCACCGCCTCGACCGATTCACGGTCAGCGCCGGGTGCAATGCGCCGATCTGTAAGCCATATGCCCCCCAAAACAAGGGCAAGCAGAATGGCAAGCGCCGTGAGGCCGCGCAGTTCGCCATGAGTCAGCTTCATAAGTTTTTGAATTATACCGTTCGTTTGCCGTTATCCGCCCCTCTCTACCACAAATCGAAACGGAAACCGGCCGACATCTCCACCGTGACAGCACTCGCCATCATAGTGTGCTCCTTATCATAGAGCAACCCCGCATCCCAACGGCCCACAACGCCGAAAAACCAACGCTTCTGCAAATTATATATCAGCGATCCACGAAGCTGGTTATTCAGGGCGAACGACCAGCCACGCTCGCCGGGACGGTTTACCCATCCATGGCGCAGCCCTATTATCGGCGACGCCGACACACCCAGACACCACCCCTTGTGAAACACCCAGTTGTAGGCATATCC
>CAMWTV010000118.1 GCA_947177215.1 uncultured Muribaculaceae bacterium | reverse complement strand
CATGAATAAGAGTATATTTGGATACATGATGCTTGCGGCGGCATGTTCGGCAGGTTTGCCGTCGGCATCCGCAGCTCCGAAAACAATCAAAGCCCTTTCACCTTCAGGCGAAATAGCACTTACGGTGGCATCGGGCGATTCACTATGCTATTCAGTAACGCGCAAGGGTGAGCCGGTTGTTAAATCGGCCACGATCGCGATGCAGCTTTCTGACCGCACTCTTGGTGGCAATGACAGAATCAAGAGCGTTAAACGTGGAAAAACTTCTGAGAAACTGAATCCGGCAGTGCCTCTCAAGCATTCGAGCATAGACAACAGCTACACCAGCCTGAAGCTGGCGTTCGCAGGGGGATATGAGGTGGAGTTCAGGGTGTTCGACAATGGTGTGGCACACCGCTTCATAACCACCGGCAAGGGGAACCGCGCCGATGTGGCGGGTGAGACTTTCTCGGTTGCGTTCCCTTCTGACATGAAGATCCATCTTCAGCAGCCCGGCGGATTCAAGACCGCCTATGAGGAGGCTTACACCCACAAGCAGATGTCGGAATGGGGCGATGCCGACCGCATGTCGACATTGCCGGTGCTTGTAGAGGCCGCCGACACCTTGTGTGTGCTTGTTTCGGAGAGCGATCTGTCAGACTATCCCTGCATGTTTCTGCGCGGTAACGGTGTGAACGGGTTCACATCGACATTCCCGAAAATTCCGCTTGAATTCGGCGACGACGGCGACCGCAGTGTGAAGATTCTCAAAGAGTCTGATTATATCGCCTCGACATCTGCAAGCCGGAGCTATCCCTGGCGCTATATGGCTATCGGCACTCCGAAAGATATTCTTGAGCAGACGTTTACATGCCAGCTGGCTGCGCCGTCGGAAATAGAGGATACTTCATGGATCAAGCCCGGATTTGTTTGCTGGGAATGGTGGAACGGTGCGATTCCCTATGGCGATGATGTGAATTTCGAGGCCGGATGCAATCTGGAAACCTACAAGTATTACATAGATTTCGCCGCACGCCATGGCATTCCTTATATCCTGATGGACGAAGGGTGGGCCATGAGCACACGCGACCCTTATACACCCAATCCTGATGTAGACCTGCATGAGCTGGTAAGATATGGCAAAGAGAAAGGTGTGGGCATTTTCCTGTGGGAAACATGGCTCACCGTCGAGAATAATTTCGACCTTTTCAAAACATTCAGCGACTGGGGAATTGCCGGAGTGAAAATAGATTTCATGGATCGCTCTGACCAGTGGATGGTGAATTTCTATGAGCGCGTGTGTCGCGAGGCCGCCAAAAACCGACTTATGGTCGACATGCACGGTTCGTTCAAGCCGGCCGGTCTGGAACACAAGTATCCCAATCTGGTTTCATACGAAGGTGTGAGAGGTATGGAACAGATGGGGGGGTGCCATCCTGACAATTCGCTTTATCTGCCGTTTATGCGCAATGCCGTAGGCCCGATGGACTACACGCCGGGAGCCATGATCTCGATGCAGCCCGACTGCTATCGCGCCGACAGACCGAACTCGGCTTCGATAGGCACACGCGCATATCAGATGGCTCTGTTTGTGGTGTTCGAGAGCGGGGTGCAGATGCTTGCCGACAACCCGACCAACTACTACCGCAACCAGGACTGCACGGATTTCATCACCTCGATTCCTGTGACCTGGGACGAGACCCGCGCTCTGGAGGCGAAACCTGGAGAATATGTGGCCGTTGCCAAGCGCAAAGGTGACAAATGGTATATCGGAGCGATTGCCAACACGAAAGTGCGCGACCGCAAGTTCTCTCTTCCGCTTGATTTTCTTGATGGCAACACGCAATACCGGATGGTTTCGTTTGAAGACGGCATAAACGCCAACCGTCAGGCCATGGATTACCGCCGGAAAGAAAGCACTGTCGATGCCTCAGGAACACTCGACATAAAGCTTGCCCGCAGCGGAGGGTTCACCGCGATACTTTCGCCTGTTGAAATGACAGCTTCAAACAACTGAACACTACACTAATGGTTCCGGAGCAAGTGGCGGCAGGCTGAGTGCTTGCATAATTCCGGCTGAGCCGCCAGCCGGCTCCGGAACTTTTTAATTTGCAAAATCAATAAAAAATATCATGAACAAACAATTGCTAATGTTTGGCATGGCTGTGACCACGGTCATGTCGTCGCTGGCCGACGGGATCTCGGCTCCGGTGTCGCTTTTCGACGGCGACGGGGCGTTTTATTCCCGTTCGGGACGCTATGCGTCGGTAACTGTCAACGGCATCGATGTGCCGGTTATGGACGGCTATAACCGTTCGGGCGATTATCTTGAGTATGATTATGTGCGTTACACTTCTCCGGCGGGGAAAAACACGATGACGATAACCTGCCCGGGAGCTATCAGTTCGATCAGCATAAGCCCGAAGAAGCTCAATATCGTGCCAGTGAAGGTAAGCGATAATTCGTATAGTTTCGAGGTTCCTGATCCGGGAGATACGCCATATTATCTTTATGCCACCGTAAACGGCAGCAAGCTTGTTATTGCCCGCGACACTCCGGCCGAGGCTCCTTCAGGCAACGGGGTCTGGAATGTTGGAGAGATACTTGGCGATGCCGGGGTTAACAGCCGCAGTCAGGCCATGGCGAAGCGTGTGGCCCAGAAATTCCAGGATGCCATAGATGCCGCGAGTGCATATGGCACAGAAAACGGATGCAGGGGAGTGGTCTATGTGCCCGACGGGGTGTATTATCTGGCCAACATAGTGCTTAAAAGCAATGTGGAGCTGTTTCTCGACGAGGGGGCGGTGATCCGCGCCACTGACAACAAAAGCGATTATTCGGTAAACTATAACAAGACCTCGCTTGGACGTGACGGCACGTGGTGGATCTCGACACTGAATGACCCTGAGAATAACTCGACTAATGTCAGGATCAGCGGGCGCGGCGTTATCGATGCCAACGGCTATTATTATCAGAAACGCCTGAGCAGCAATGCCGACCGGTTCTGCATAACCGCACTCCACCTGATACATGCCGACAATGTGGAGGTCGACGGCATAACTGTGATGCAGACTCCGATGTGGGGCACCATGGTAGGTCGATGCAACGATGTGAATATCACGAATGTGAAATTCCTGAATTCGACCGACGGCAATGAGAACGACTGTATCGACGTTATGGAGAGCCGCCGGGTAGCGGTTGACCGTTCGATAGGCATAGCGCTCGATGACCCTTATTCGACCAAGACATGGATGGGACAGGAGCTGTTCAAGAACTGGGCAGGCGAGCCTGAGCCACTGGAAGATGTGACTTTCAACCACTGTGTTTCGTGGAGCTATTGCGGTGCTTTCAAGATGGGGCACGGCGCCCAGCAGAGGCAGAGTGATGTGAAGATTCTCAACGGAGTTGTGCTCAACAGCGGGCGCGCCATAGGAATAGAACCCAAATATGTGAACACTATCCCCGATATAGGCGGATACTGGGATATTCTGGTCGAGAATGTCGACATCGAGAATGCCGGCGGCGAAGGGTGGCTGAATATTCTGGCCACTACTCCCGATGTAGGGAAGCCGCCGGTGAAGAATGTCACGTTGCGCAACATAAACATACGCTCAAAAGGGTCGGCAAGCTCACTTCGCGGTGCCGACGACGATAACATTGTTGACGGTGTGACGTTCGACAATATATTCCTTTACGGGAATGAAGATCCTGTGACCACTCTGGCCGAGCTGAACATAACCAAAACGGGTTTCTACCGGAATGTGAGATTCCTTCAGGGCGATCCGCAGGCCCGGTCATATCTGCTTGAGGCGGAATATTTCAATGAGATCAAAAACGGATCGGTGGCTCTCTTCAAGGCCGACAACCTCGACAGCGCCCATGGCGGGGCTTTTGTGCAGAGCATCGGCGGCGGCAACTATATCTGTTACCGTGATGTTGATTTCGGCAGTGCTACCGAGTCGATGACAATGAGGGTGCTTTCAAAACGCTCTTCGTTTGAAGTGGTGCTGACAACCGACAGTCCCGACGGCCCTGTTATCGGCAAGGGAACCGTAAGCAAAGGGAACGACTGGGCTGATGTTGAGGTTGCGCTGACCGGCGCAGGCGGATCGCACGATCTCTATGTGACATTCAATAAAATCTCAGGCCCTTCGAGCGCTGTCGACGGTTTCAACTATATGGTTCTCAACAACCGCTCGTTTGTGAATCTGGAGGCTATCGAGGCGCCGTCAGAGCCTGTTGAGGTGAATGTGGAGACATCTGCGCAGCTTACATATGCTCTCCGTCCGGCCAACGCATATCAGACCGGAGTGGAATGGAGCCTGCTGGATGGCCATGATGTGATAGCTCTTGACAAAAACGGTATGGTAAAAGGTCTGCGCCCCGGCGAGGCTATCGTAAGGGTGACATCGGTGTGGAACAGTGATATCTACGCCGACATCAGGGTGCAGGTTGTGGACAAACTGAAATTTGTGACTCTGAGGGTGGAGGCCGAGGATGCCGATGCCTTGTATGACACTTATCATTATGATGCCGCCATAAGTGCCGGGTCGATAAAGGATCCGGATGATGAGAACGGAAGAGGTCTGAACAGCTGCTGGCACACCAATTTCGCCGTTTATGAGAATGTTGATTTCCTCGACGGTGCTGTAAAGATAAACATCCGTAAAGGTTACGTGCGCGGCTCGGCCATGGAATTCTGGATAGATCCTGTGATCGATGCGGAAAACAAGTCGTTCAGCGGTGGCACTAAAATTGCCGAGGTCGAGTTTCCGAGCATCGCCACCGACTGGAGCCGCTGGCAGACGTTCGAGACTCCGGTAAGCGGTCTTCCTGCCGGAATCCATACCCTTGTGGTGCGTTTCATGGCGGGTGGAGGTTCGGCCACCAACCAGAACTACGGTTCGGTTAACTGGTTTGACTTCATGCTTGTGAACGACCGCGGTGAACTTGCCGGTATTGCTCCCGCAGAAGAGAATGTGACTGTGAACATCAACACATCGAAGCAGCTTGAGGTGGTCTACACGCCATCGAACACTCTTGACCGCGGAGTGGTGTGGAGTGTTGTCGACGCGGTGCCCGACGGAGCCGTCGAGGTGTCGCCGACAGGCGTTGTGAAAGGTGTTATGGAAGGTGTGGCCACAGTGCGCGCCACTTCGGCTGTGAACGATGCCCTGTATGCCGATTTCAACATTACGGTTGAAGACAAGTATGATTTTCTGACAGTGCGCATGGAGGCTGAGGATGCCGATGAACTCTATGACACATATCATTATGACGGGCCTATCAGCGCCGGAGCTGTCAATGACCCTGACGAGGATGGCGCCAAGGGGCTCAATAGCCTGTGGCATACGAATTTCGCAGTCTATAAAAACGTAGATCTCAACGATGGTGCCTATGCCGCCAAAGTGCGTAAAGGCTATGTGCGCGGCTCAAAGATGGAGATATGGATTGATCCGGTGGTGAACGCCGACGAAAAGACTTTCACCGGAGGTGCGCTGATCGGCTCGATAGAATATCCGAAACCTGACAAGGATGACTGGAGCCGCTGGCAGACCTTCGAGATGCCCCTTGACGGGGAGACAGCCGGAGTGCATACAGTTGTGCTCCGTTTCATGGCCGGCGGAGGATCGGCTGAAAACAAGAATTATGGCGCTCTGAACTGGATTGACTTCATGACTATGAAGAGGAAGGCTGAAAGCGGTGTAGAGAATGTTGCTGCCGCGCAGACTCCGGAGATCACTGCAGAGGTTGGCGCGGTCGTGGTCAAGGCTCCGGCTGGAACAGAAGTGAGTGTTTATACTGCCGACGGACGCCTTGTGGGAGCTTTCGTTTCTGCCGGCGAACCGAAACGGATCGACGGACTTGCTCCTGGAATCTATATTGTGAACGGAATCAAGGCCGTTGTAAGATAAGCATTTTTCAGGAGAACAATTGTGTCGGGGTGTCGGTCTGTGATCGGCACCCCGATTTCTCTGTCAGAGAGGCAGAGAGTGGCGGTCAGTGCAGAAATATGCGCTGTTATGTCGCGAAAACGTATAAGGGTTTGCGCGCGTGAGAGCTACTTTTGCCATATAAAAAGTATCTTTTAATCATTAAATTAAATAACATGAAAAAACGTAGTACGTTGAGAAATGTAGCTTTCGCGCTGGCATTGGGATCAGGAGCCGCAATGGTTGCCGGTCATGTGGCCATGCAGACAGAAAGTGTTATCGGGGCTGCGTCGCCGCAGGCCGATGAGGTCAAGTATTCCACTGTCAGAGTCGAGGCCGAGGATGCCGACGCTCTTTATGACACCTATCATTACGACAGTGCCATCAGTGCCGGCGATATGGGTAACGGCGAGACAGGGCGCGGACTCAACAGCTGCTGGGACACCAATTTCGCTGTCTATGAGAATGTGGACTTCATCGACGGCGCGGTAGAAGTGACCGTGAGGAAAAATGTACCCAGGGCCTCGGCTATTGAAATGTGGATAGACCCTGTGGTGAATGCTTCTGAAAAGAGTTTCTCGGGGGGAACGAAGATTGTTGACATGGAGTTCCGCACTTCATCGATGAGCTGGACTACATGGGAAAACTTCACCGCCGATGTCGAAGGCCTTCCGCAGGGTGTTCACCGTCTGGTTGTAATGTTCAAGACTGCCGCGGGCACCAACCATAACCAGAATCTTGCGGCTGTGAACTGGTTTGAGTTCAAGGTTATCAATAACAGAGTCGACCTTGAGGCTCTTGAGGCTGTTGAGAAGAATGTTTCGGTGAATATATTCTCGAAGAAGAGACTCGCCGTAGAGTATGTTCCTGAAAACGCCATGCAGCGCGATGTTGCCTGGAGTGTGGTTTCATCAGAGCCTGAAGGGGTTGTCGAGGTTTCGGCCGACGGCGAGGTTTCGGGCCTGAATTTCGGCGAAGCTGTTGTCGGAGCTACGTCGGTTTGGAACAGCGCTATCTGTACAGACTTCAATGTGTCGGTTGTAAAGT
>CAMWTV010000117.1 GCA_947177215.1 uncultured Muribaculaceae bacterium | reverse complement strand
ATGCCGTCGCCTGTGGAGAAAACGAGGTTGTGGGATGATGTGACCTCGGTGTCGTCGAGGTTTTTGCAGCGTATGAAGGCGTTTACAGAATCGCCCGGCTCGATGTTGAGAAGGTTCTGTATGGCGCGTCCTTTGGTGTTTTTGGCTCCTTCGGGAATTTCATACACTTTCATTTTGTAGACCATTCCCCTCTGTGTGAAGAAGAGAAGGTTGTTGTGCATGGAAGCGGGGTAGATGTATTCAATGAAGTCTTCCTCGCGTGTGTTGCTTCCGCGTGATCCGACTCCTCCGCGGTTCTGGGCGCGGAATTCGGAAAGCGGTGTGCGTTTGATGTAGCCCATGTGCGAGATGGTTATTATCATCTCGTCGTCGGCATAGAAGTCTTCGGCGTTGAAATCGCCTGCGGTGTAGTCGATGACTGTGCGGCGTGTGTTGCCGTAAGCGTCGCGTACTTCGATAAGTTCCTGTTTGATGAGTTCGCGGCAGACGTTTTCGTCGTTGAGAATCTCTTCAAGGCGGGCGATGAGTTTCATTACGTCCTCATAGCTTGCATGGAGCTTGTCTTGCTCGAGTCCGGTCAGCTGATAGAGGCGCATGTTGACGATGGCCTGTGCCTGGACTTCAGACAGCTCGAAGCGTTCCATGAGAGTGGCTTTGGCTGCGTCGGTGGAGGAGGCGTGGCGGATTATGGCTATAACTTCGTCAATATGGTCGGAGGCTATGATGAGACCTTCGAGAATGTGTGCGCGCTCCTGTGCCTTTTTGAGCTCGAAGCGTGTGCGGCGCACCACCACTTCATGGCGATGCTCAACGAAGGCTGTTATGATTTCTTTGAGGTTGAGGAGTTTGGGGCGTCCGTTGACAAGCGCTACGTTGTTGACGCTGAATGATGACTGCATCGGGGTCATTTTGTAGAGCTTGTTGAGCACTACGTTTGCGTTAGCGTCCTGACGGAGCTTTATGACGATGCGCATGCCTTTGTAGTCGCTCTCGTCGTTGAGGTCGGCTATTCCTTCGAGCTTTTTCTCGGTCACCAGGTCGGCGATGTATTTGATGAGCTCGGCTTTGTTGACTCCGTAGGGTATTTCGTTGACGATTATGACTTCGTGGTCTTTCTCCTGCTCGATTGTTGCGTTAGCTCTGATTACAACGCGTCCGCGTCCGGTTTCATAGGCTTCTTTCACGCCGTTGTAGCCGTAGATGGTGCCACCGGTGGGGAAGTCGGGTGCGGGAATGTAGTGCATGAGTTCCGAAACGGTGAGCTCGGGGTTGTCGATGAGGGCCACGCATGCGTTGATGGCTTCGGTGAGGTTGTGGGTCGGCATGTTGGTTGCCATACCCACAGCGATGCCCGACGAGCCGTTAACGAGCAGGTTGGGGATGCGAGTGGGAAGCACTACGGGTTCTTTGGCGGAGTTGTCGTAGTTTGGCTGGAAATCGACTGTGTCGGAGTCGATGTCGCGCAGCATTTCTTCTCCGATGCGCTGCAGGCGCACTTCGGTGTAACGCATTGCCGCGGGGCCGTCGCCGTCGATGGATCCGAAGTTTCCGTGACCGTCGACGAGGCATTCGCGCATTGCCCATGGCTGGGCCATGCGCACGATTGTTCCGTAAATCGATGAGTCGCCGTGTGGGTGATATTTACCCATGACCTCGCCGACTGCTTTGGCTGCTTTTTTGTGAGGCTTGTCGGAGTTGTTGCCCATCTCGTTCATTCCGAACAGCACGCGGCGGTGGACAGGCTTGAGTCCGTCGCGCACATCAGGGAGAGCACGCGAGACGATAACCGACATCGAGTAGTCGATATAGGCCGATTTCATCTCGTTTTCAATGTTGATCTTAATGATGCGATCTTCTTCCAGCATTTTTTGTATTGTAACGTTGTTGGTTAAATCATGACTCGGAGAGAGCGGGTGGAGGGAGTGGCGCGGCATGGCAGACATGTTGCAGACGCACGCCGCAAATAACTTACAAAGGTAATAAAAAAGCTTGAAATGGCGTTGGGCAGAGGTGGTGCGGGAGTGTAAAATATTGTTAAGCAGAGGGGCTTCTCAGTGTTTACGGGGAGTGCGGATGTGGCGACTAATGGGCAGCGATGAAGCCGGGCTATGGTGATGTGTGGCAGTTTTAATAAAAATTAAGTGGTTGCGCTGTCGGGAGTATATACGTTTGGCACGGATTTTGCCGTTATATGTGATATATATCCACGTCAGAAAAAGTGTGAAAATCTAATTGAGATTTTATTTAGCAGTGTTACAACGTTTTAAGGTGAAAAATGAGGCTTGGCGCAGGCGACGTCTTACTTTTTTAGCTTTTGTTTGTTAATATTGTTAAACCGGATAAACAAGTGTGAAAAGCTGACATGTAGCTGTGAGGAGTATGGTGTTGATCGTTTTTTCTGACATCGGGCTGTCAGCCGATCCGGAGCAAATGAGTGGAATTGACACAAAGAAGAAAGGTAAAACAGAATGGAAATCAATTTCTCAAACGAAGTGAAAACAGTGTTGGAGAATAGCCGTAAAGAAGCTATACGCCACAATAACAGCATAATCACTCCGGAACATCTGTTTCTGGCGCTGCTGGCTGATACGGGTTCGCGTGTGTTTGCTCTTCTGGAGAGAGTGACGCGCGATGTGTCGGTCTTTCAGCTTCGCCAGCAGCTGGATGATTCGCTTTATGACGCTACCGCTCCTTTGGGCGGGGAAGTTGTTGCCAGTGATCTGAGCAACCGCCTGGTTAAGCTTTCGGTGCTTGAGGCCAGGATGCTTAAGAGCGAGACAGTTGATACGGAGCATTTGCTTTTGGCGCTGCTGCATAATCCGGAGATTCAGCATATGGAATTTATAGTGCCATTCAGGCAGGCCGGCATTGACTATCAGTCGGTGTTGAAGCTTCTGTCGAATGTGAAGGATATGCCTCAGGCCGGATTCGGTGCAACCGACGAGGATGAAGATGATGATGAGGAGGGGGGCTCACGCGGCGGCTCGCAGACTGAACGACGTGATGACTCCCGAAAGGGTAAAGAGTCACGCGGCGGCCGTGGCGGCAATGACACTCCGACTCTTGACAAGTTCGGCAACGACATTACACGGGCTGCCGAGGACGGGCGTCTTGACCCCGTTGTGGGGCGTGAGAACGAAATCGAGCGCCTTGCCCAGATTCTGAGCCGGCGCAAGAAAAACAATCCGGTGCTGATCGGAGAACCCGGTGTGGGAAAATCGGCTATCGTAGAGGGGCTTGCCCTGCGCATTGTGCAGCGTAAGGTGTCGAGGATTCTGTTCGACAAGAGGGTGGTGTCGCTCGATATGGCCTCGATTGTTGCGGGTACGAAATACCGCGGACAGTTCGAGGAGCGTATCAAGGCCATTCTGACCGAGTTGTCGAAGAATCCGGATGTGATTCTGTTTATAGATGAGCTTCACACGATTGTGGGGGCCGGAAACGCTGCCGGCACCATGGATGCCGCCAATCTGCTCAAACCGGCTCTTGCCCGCGGAGAGATTCAGTGCATCGGCGCGACTACTCTCGATGAATATCGTAAGAATATCGAGAAAGACGGTGCTTTGGAGCGACGTTTCCAGAAAGTCATGGTTGAGCCGACTACGGCAGAAGAGACGTTGCAGATTCTGAACAATATAAAGGACAAGTATCAGGATCACCACAATGTGAATTATACGGATGGCGCGCTCAAGGCGTGTGTAACTCTCACGGAGCGCTATATAAGCGACCGCAATTTCCCTGACAAGGCGATTGACGCTCTTGACGAGGCCGGATCGCGGGCACATATTATCAATATAGTGGTGCCGGAAGAGATCGAGCGTCTGGAGAAGGAGATTCTGGAGGCTGGGGCGGCGAAGCTGTCGGCGGCTCAGTCGCAGGATTTCGAAAAGGCTGCGTCGTTCCGCGACAAGGAACAGGAACTCAAGGGGCGGCTTGCATCTGCCAACGAGCAGTGGGAAAAGCAGCTGGAGCAGAACCGCGTGGAGGTGGATGAAGATAAAGTGGCGGAAGTGGTGGCCATGATGACAGGTGTGCCTGTGCAGCGCATAGCGCAGGCTGAAGGGAGCCGCCTGCGTGCTATGGCTCCGAAGCTGAAAACCGACATAATAGGCCAGGATAAGGCTATCGAGAAGATCGTGAAGGCGATTCAGCGCAACCGCGTAGGGCTTAAAGATCCCAATAAGCCGATAGGCACATTCATGTTCCTCGGCCCGACGGGTGTGGGCAAGACTCATCTTGCCAAGAAGCTTGCGGAGTATCTGTTTGATTCGGCCGACACTCTTATCCGTGTGGATATGAGCGAGTATATGGAGAAGTTCACTGTCAGCCGTCTGGTCGGCGCGCCTCCGGGATATGTAGGATATGAAGAGGGTGGCCAGCTTACGGAGAAGGTGAGACGCCGTCCGTATTCGGTGGTTCTTCTCGACGAGATTGAGAAGGCGCATCCCGATGTGTTCAACCTGCTTCTGCAGGTAATGGACGAAGGTCGCCTTACCGACAGCCTCGGCCGTAAGATCGACTTCAAGAACACACTGATAATAATGACGTCGAACATCGGTTCGCGTCAGCTCAAGGATTTCGGAGCGGGTGTGGGATTCAATACACGCGCCGATGACAAGGAGTATTCGCAGGGTGTGCTTCAGAAGGCGCTCAACAAGGCGTTCGCTCCGGAGTTTCTTAACCGAATAGATGATATAATAATGTTCGATCCGCTTGATAAGGATGCTATTTTCAGCATTATCGACATCGAACTGCGCGGATTCCTTGCCAGGATGTCAAAGCTTGGCTATGAGTTTGAGATTTCGGAGGATGCCAAGAGCTATATCGCAGGCAAGGGATATGACCAGAATTATGGCGCCCGACCTCTGAAAAGGGCATTGCAGAAGTATCTTGAGGATCCTCTGGCCGAACTGATAATCAATTCGGAGCTGAATGCCGGCGACAAGATTGTGGTTGATTATGACAAGGATGGCGACAAGATTGTGACAAGAGTTGCCGGAAGTGCTTCGGAAGCCGAAGGAAATGCCGAGACTGCGCCTGAATCGGCAGCCGATGTGACAGAATCGCAGTCGGACAAGTAAAAATGTCAGTCGATAAAGCTGACGATTAACATATGTTATGAAAAAATGCCGGACTTAAGGTCTGGCATTTTTTTTGCTGATTGTTATTATATGGTGGAGAGGGTGCCCTGAATGTGGCTGATTCTCCTTAAAATGTTTCCAGCGCATGTGTCTGCGCCAAAATGAGACAAAGGCAAGTAAAACTAAAAACATATATATTATCATGGCAAAAACCGGATCGATCGGTGTTACAACCGAGAATATTTTTCCTGTGATCAAAAAATTTCTTTATAGTGATCATGAGATTTTTCTGCGTGAGCTTGTGTCGAACGGCATTGACGCGACTCAGAAACTGAAAACGCTATCGTCGTTCGGTGATTTCAACGGTTCGCTTGACGATATGACTGTCAGGGTCAAAATCGACAAGGAGGCGGGAACCCTCACGGTGTCAGACCACGGTATCGGAATGACGGCCGAGGATATAGACAAATATATAAATCAGATTGCGTTCTCGGGCGCGGAAGAGTTTCTGGCCAAATATAAGGATAATGCAAATGCAATTATAGGACATTTCGGCCTGGGATTCTATTCGGCTTTTATGGTTGCCAGGAAGGTGGTTATCAATTCGCTCTCGTATAAGGAGGGGGCCGAGGCTGTAAGATGGGAGTGTGACGGTTCGCCGGAGTATTCCATGTCGGAGTCGGACAAGAAAGAGCGTGGAACCGACATAGTTCTTTATATTGACGACGAAAACAAGGAGTTTCTGGATCAGGCGCGCATTGACGGGCTTCTGAAAAAGTATTGCCGTTTTCTTCCGGTGCCGGTGATATCGGGCAAGAAGCAGGAGTGGAAAGATGGCAAGATGACTGACACCGATCAAGATAATGTTATAAACATAACCGAGCCGGCATGGACTAAAAAACCGGCTGATCTGACCGATGACGATTATCGCAATTTCTATCATGAGCTTTATCCGGGGCAGGATGACCCCCTGTTCTGGATTCATCTTAATGTGGATTATCCGTTTACTCTGACCGGAATATTGTATTTCCCCAAGATCAAGAATAATTTCGACCTGACCAAGAACAGAATTCAGCTCTATTGCAATCAGGTGTTTGTGACTGATTCGGTTGAAGGGGTGGTTCCTGAGTTCATGATGCTTCTTCAGGGTGTGATCGACTCGCCCGATATTCCGCTCAACGTGTCGCGTTCATATCTGCAGAGTGACACGGCGGTGAAAAAAATCTCGTCGTACATCACCAAGAAGGTGGCGTCGCGACTGGAGGATCTGTTCAAGGCCGACAGAAGCGGGTTTGAACAGAAGTGGGACGATATAAAGGTGTTTATCGAATATGGAATGCTGACCGACGAGAAATTCTGCGATGCGGCCATGAAGTTCGACCTGCTCAAAAACACCGAAGGGAAGTATTTCACAATCGAGGAGTATAAGGATCTGATAGCTCCGGGGCAGACCGATAAGGACGGTAATATTATCTTCCTGTATTCGACCGATAAAACGGCCCAGTATAATTATATCAAGGCTGCCGCCGACAAGGGATATGATGTGCTTGTTATGGACGGGCAGCTTGACAGTCATTTTGTAGGTTTGCTCGAGCACAAGATTGAGAAGAGTCGTTTTGTTCGCGTAGACTCGGATGTGATCGACAATCTGGTTCAGAAAAATGAAAAGAAAGCTGTTGATCTGTCGGCTGTGCAGCGTGACATTCTGACAGGGATGTTCAATTCTCAGCTGCCGGAGGTGGAGAATGCCCAGTTCTTTGTGAATTTTGAGTCGATGGGAGAGACGGATGCTCCGATTGTCATAACCCAGAACGAGTATATGAGGGGAATGATGGAGATGCCGGCAAGGCGGCCGGGAATCAATTTATATGGAGATATCC
>CAMWTV010000116.1 GCA_947177215.1 uncultured Muribaculaceae bacterium | reverse complement strand
TAAGCGGCTCGGACTTGACCTCATCAACGAAAGGCACAATCTCCTCGGCATCAACCTCCTGCATGGCCTGGGCGAGCTGAGGCTCGGTGGGAGCCACAATGCCCTCCTTCTCGGGAAGCATCATCAGCACAACGCGGTTGTCGGTGCCTACCATCTGCTGAAGGGTCTGGTTAATAGCCTCGACGGGGATCTGGGCGGCCAGCATGTTCATGGTGTTGTATTCGGTCTCGACACCGGGCATACAGATATTGTCGATGAAGTAACGCACTATCTCGCGCGAATAGTTCTCGTTTTCAACCTTGTCGCGGTTGTTATAGGCCTTTTCGAGACGTGAGAGATATTCGCTGCGGGCGCGGTCATACTCAGACGCGGTGAAACCGCCGCGCACGGCGCGCAGAAGCTCACGATAAACGCTCTTGAAGGCAGGCATGATGTCGTTGCCCTTGCCTACACCGCCAACCGACAGAGCGTCGACGGTCGATGCCACAAGATAGTTGCCGTAGTTGGCGAAAGCTGCCGCGAAGGGGGTCTCGGGGTCGCTTCCCATCTCGTTGTAACGGTTCGAGAGCATGGTGCCGATCATGTCGGTGATGTAGTCGGTGATCATGTAGATCATGGTGTTGCGCATCTCACGCGGCATCGCCTCGTTTTTGAAATAGATATTGAAAATCGAATACTGCTGCTCGGGATCGGAGCCGATGGCAAAGATTGTTCCGGGAGTGTCGGGCACGGCCTCATACTCGCGGGGCTTGGCGTCGGCGGGCATCTCGATCGGAGAGAAGATCTCCTTGATCTTGCTCTCGATGCGGTCAACATCGATGTCGCCCACCACGATTATGCCCTGCTGGTCGGGGCGATACCACGCCTCGTAATAGTCGCGCAGAGCCTGCGGGGGGAAGTTGTCGACAACCTCCATTGTGCCGATAGGCATGCGGTAGCCATATTTCGAACCGGGATAGAGTGTGGGGAGCACCTTTTCGAGAATGCGCTGCTGCCCTACGTTGCGCGAACGCCACTCTTCGTGAATCACACCGCGCTCCTTGTCAATCTCTTTCGGATCGAGCAAAAGACCGTCGGCCCAGTCGTGAAGAATCAGCAGACATGAATCCTGCACGCTCTCGCGGGCTGTGGGCACATTAGAGATATTGTAGACAGTTTCGTCGATCGAAGTATAGGCGTTGAGGTTCTGGCCGAACTTCACACCGACTGTCTCGAGCCACTCGATGACCTGGTTGCCCGGGAAATTCTGAGTGCCGTTGAAACACATATGTTCCAGAAAGTGGGCCAGACCGCGCTGATGGTCATCTTCAAGAATAGATCCAACTTTCTGGGCGATGTAGAAATCTGCCTGACCCTTGGGGGTCTCGTTGTGACGGATGTAATAGGTCAGGCCATTGGGAAGAACCCCGTGGCGCACCTGACTGTCGACAGGCAGCGGCTGTGCCATCTGCTCCATCTGGGCTGAGGCGCCGAGCGACACCATAGCAAGCATTAAGGCCAGCACTTTTTTGAATGACTTTTTCATCGATTGAAAATTTAGTACAAAAAATATGATTATTTAATTGATTTCAAGACATATTTATATTTGACGCGGACGGACAGCGAAAGTCACATTCAAGGCTGAGAATTTTTCGACAATCAGCCGAAAAGCCTTCTGAACGCCTCCTCGACCTTGGTCACCTCGACCACCTCGATGTCGAGTTTCGAGGTGTCGACACCTTTAAGCGAACCCTGGGGGATGATTATGGTTTCCATGCCGAGCTTCTCGGCCTCACGCACCCGCTGCTCCATGCGGGTCACCGGTCGGATCTCGCCGCTGAGGCCAACCTCGCCGCTGAGGCAGATGCCATGGGCCACGGCCATATCGACATTCGACGACAGAATGGCGGCTATGACGGCCAGATCGAGTGCCGGATCGGCAACCTTCAGGCCACCGGCTATGTTAAGGAACACGTCTTTCTGCCCCAGTTTGAAGCCTACCCGCTTTTCAAGCACCGCCAGAAGCATGTTCATGCGCTTCGAATCGAAGCCGGTTACAGACCTCTGCGGAGTGCCGTAGGCCGCGCTGCTCACAAGAGCCTGTGCCTCGATGAGCAGAGGCCTGATCCCTTCGAGGGTCACTCCGATGGCACATCCCGACAGGGCTTCGCGGTCGCGCCGCGACATGAGAAGCTCCGAGGGGTTGGTTACCTCGCGGAGACCGCGCTGACACATCTCGTAGATGCCCAGTTCAGATGTGTTTCCGAAACGGTTTTTAGTGGCCCGAAGAATGCGGTACATATACTGCCTGTCGCCCTCGAACTGCAACACGGCGTCGACAATGTGTTCAAGCACCTTGGGGCCGGCCAGCGACCCCTCTTTGTTGATATGCCCTATGAGCATGACAGGCACATTCTCCTCTTTGGCATAACGCAGAAGCCTTGCCGCGCACTCGCGCACCTGGCTTACACTGCCGGCCGACGATTCGATCTCGTCGGACGCTATTGTCTGTATGGAGTCGATGATAACCAGCTGCGGCCCGATGTTCTCGATGTGACGGAAGATGTTCTCGAGCGATGTTTCGGTTACAATGTAGCAGTTGTCGCTCATGCGCCCTATGCGGTCGGCGCGCAGCTTTATCTGCATGGCGCTCTCCTCGCCCGAGACATAGAGAATGCGGCGCGATTTTATGGAGAGTATGTTCTGAAGCACAAGGGTTGATTTGCCTATCCCCGGCTCGCCCCCGACAAGCACTACCGACCCGCTCACCAGCCCCCCTCCGAGCACACGGTTGAGTTCGGCCGAAGGCATGTGTATGCGGGTCTCGTCGAGCGCCTTGATTTCAGACACCTTCTGCGGCACACTCATCAGCGCGGAACGCGACATGCGCGCTCCCCCATCGCTCTTGCGGAGGCTCACACGCTCCTCGACCATAGTGTTCCACGCTCCGCACGACGGGCAGCGGCCCTCCCATTTCGGAGAGTCGGCGCCGCATTCAGAGCAGAACCAAACGGTTTTGTCTTTACTCTTGGCCATGAGATTCAATTTTTATGTGTACCTGTGCGCCGGCGGAACTCTGCCAGCGTTATCGCCGTGGCCACCGACACGTTGAGCGACTCGACAGTGGCACGCCCCACGGGATAGGGGGGGATCAGCAGGCGGCGGTTGACCAGAGCTGCCACCGCATCAGAAATGCCGTTGCCCTCGTTGCCCATAACCACTATCCCTCCTGCCGACAACGGAGCGGAATAGATGTCGTCGCCGTCGAGAAATGTGCCGTAGACGGGCACTTGTTTCCCAAGCCTCTCAAGAGTTTCAGGCAGATCGGTATATATGACCTTCACCCTGGCGAGCGCGCCCATAGTTGACTGGACGACTTTGGGATTATAGAGATCGGCTGTATCGGCCGATGCAAGAATGGTTGTCACGCCCATCCAGTCGGCCACTCGGATAATAGTGCCGAGATTTCCGGGATCCTGCACCTTGTCAAGCGCAAGCCAAAGTTCGTCGGCAGAGATCTGTTCAGGAACCTGCGGAGGCTCCGGAATGCGGCACACGGCGAGCACCCCCTGAGGAGTGGAAAGCGACGACATGCGCTCTATCTCGTCGCGCCTGGCAACCATGGGCGCCGGCATCGCCTGCGGAAGCTTGTGGCCATGCTCGTCGAGCCATGCGGCAGTGGCAGCCAGATAAACCACCTCGAACCATGAGGCGGTGTCGAGCACCGCCCTGGTGCCCTCGATAACAAAAAGCCCCTCCTCGCGGCGGTGTCGGCTCTGCCTGAGCGAGGCAATAAGTTTGCGGACTGATGTAGTTAAATTTTCCGTGCGCATAGAGTGTTTTATCTGTCAAAGTTACTAAAAATTATCCTGACGCGGAGAAACATATGGCTGATTACCGCGATTTTTTGTAAATTTGCCCTGTAATTGCAGTCGGGCGGTTCGTCGCGGGCCGGAGTGACACTTCACTTCGGCGTGAGGAAAGTCCGGGCAACACAGAGCACCATACTTCCTAACGGGAAGCCGCGGGTAACCGCAGAGACAACGTGACAGAAAATAACCGCCCCCATTGAAAGGCGGGGGAGCTACCCCGAAAGGGGAAGCGTCATCACCCCCCGGGGCAAGGGTGAAAAGGTGGGGCAAGAGCCCACCGGATGCCATCGTGAGATGGTGTGCCGCACGTCTTATGGGTTGCAAGGTCAAGTATACCGGCATCTAAGGGCTGCTCGTCCGCTGCCGGGGGGTAGACTGCTTTAGCCGCGCTGGCAACACACGGCATAGATAAATGACGAACCGGCATCGGCCGATCGCCCCCTGCGGGGGGAAGCAGAAGCGATGCCGACAGAACCCGGCTTATAGCCCGGCTGCTTTTATTTTTTTCAAACTTTTTTTCGGATCATTCACAACTGAGCAACAACGGGTTAGGCTCAATCGGGGCATTGTCAACTAAATTTTTCTTTGCGATATTGTAACTTTTTCCATAGATTTGCGTCTAAATAAACAGAACAGTGGCTTGCATGGCGCATTTCAGATAAAGATGAAAACATCAACCGCCGTCAATTCGCTCCGTTCAATAAAAAACTTTTAATGACAGAACCTATGAAGTTAAAAAACTGCCTGAAACCGGTGCTTCTGACAGCAGTTGTGGCACTGACCGCCGTATCGTCAGTTTCGGCGGCTAAAGCTAAAAAAGACACCCGCACTCTGTCGGTGACCATGAAGGTGGCCGATTTCAACTCTGTCGATGTTTCAAACGGCATAACCGTAAACTACACCAAAGGGAAAAAGGCGCTCAAGGTTACCGGAAAGGCCTATATACTCGACCACTTCAAGGCATATGTGAAAAACGGCGAGCTGACCCTGAAGGTGTCGAAAGATTTTTTCAATAAATTCAGCTCGATCAAATCGGGAGATATTATCGTTACGCTTTCATCGCCCGATCTCGTCGAGGTAGAAGCTTCGTCAGGCTCGGCATTCAACGTGTCGTCGGCGCTTACGGTGAGCGACAGCTTCACCGCCGACGTGTCGTCGGGCGCGGCTGTAAACATTACCGGCTTAACCGGTAAGAAACTCGACATAGACGTTTCATCGGGCGCGGCATGCAATGTCAACACCGCCAACGTGGATCTGCTCTATGTTGACTTATCGTCGGGAAGCGCCACAAACATAACCGCCGCTACGGCAACCATTGTGTCGGCCGATCTGTCGTCAGGCTCGTCGCTGAATATCGGAAAGACCACCTCCGATAAAGTTACCATCGACGCGTCAAGCGGCTCGTCGGTAAACATTGCCGGCACATGCACCACACTTAACGTTGACGCGTCGAGCGGCTGCGTGCTCAACATGCCCAAACTCAAAAGCGGCACTGCGAATATCGACGCATCGGGAGGTTCGTCGGTGCGCTACAACGCGACTAAGTCGAATGTAGAGAAAGACATCACGGCCTCGGTAAGCAACCATAACTGAAAAAAATTACCTACTATAACATAAACATAAAGAGTTCCAAAGTTTCAAATAGTTCAATTTCTAAAGAAACAAGCGCTGTGCCGATGTCGGCACAGCGCTTGTTACATTAGATCGTTGCATTCTCAGTCAACCTCGGGCAATTCGGAGAGGTTGGCCTTAATCTCGTCAGGCGAGAGGGAATAGTTGACCAGATCGCCAGAGAAATATTTGTCGTAGGCTGCCATGTCGATGAGTCCGTGACCGGAGAGATTGAAAAGGATAACCTTTTCCTGACCGGTTTCCTTACACACAAGAGCCTCGCGCACAGCAGCAGCTATGGCATGGCATGACTCCGGTGCGGGGATAATGCCCTCGGCGCGGGCAAAGAGAGTGCCGGCCTCGAACGATTCGAGCTGCTCGATGTCGACAGCCTCCATCATCTTGTCTTTCAGCAACTGCGACACGATGACTCCGGCCCCGTGGTAACGCAACCCCCCGGCATGGATGTTGGCCGGACGGAAATTATGGCCGAGCGTGAACATGGGGAGCAAAGGCGTGTAGCCCGCCTCGTCGCCGAAATCATAGCGGAACTCTCCCCGGGTAAGCTTGGGACAGGAGGCCGGCTCGGCGGCCACAAACCGGGTGTGGCGCTCTCCTGAAATATTGTTGCGCATGAAGGGGAACGCCAGTCCGCCGAAATTAGACCCGCCGCCGAAACATGCTATGACAACATCGGGATATTCACCGGCCATGGCCATCTGCTTCTCAGCCTCCAGACCGATCACAGTCTGATGCAATGTGACATGACTCAGCACCGAACCGAGAGTGTATTTGCAGTTAGGTGTGGTGGTTGCCAGCTCGATAGCCTCTGAAATGGCTGTGCCGAGCGAACCCTGATGATTCGGGCAGGCTGTGAGTATATCTTTTCCGGCACGGGTCGACATTGATGGCGACGGTGTTACCTGCGCGCCGAAAGTCTGCATTATGCTGCGGCGGTAAGGCTTCTGCTCATAGCTGATCTTGACCTGATAGACCGCCGCCTCAAGCCCGAAAAGACTGGCGGCGTAGGCCAGAGAGGCCCCCCACTGCCCTGCTCCGGTTTCGGTTGTAACATTAGTCACACCTTCCTGCTTGCAATAATAAGCCTGAGGAATGGCTGAATTGAGCTTGTGTGAACCCATCGGACTAACGCTCTCGTTTTTGAAATAGATATGCGCCGGTGTGCCCAATGCCTTTTCAAGCCCGTAGGCACGCACCAGAGGTGTAGGACGATAATATTTATACATCTCTCTCACCTCATCGGGGATGTCGATCCAGCGGTCGGTCTGGTTAAGCTCCTGACGACACAGCTCCTCGGCGAAAACCGGATACAGATCAGAGGCTACGAGAGGCTTGTGTGTGGCCGGATTCAGAGGCGGCATCGGTTTGTTGACCATATCGGCCTGTATGTTGTACCATTTACGGGGAATATCCTGCTCGGCAAGAAAAAAACGCTTGATTCGATCTTTCATATTTATACACTAATTATACATTATCAATATTATA
>CAMWTV010000115.1 GCA_947177215.1 uncultured Muribaculaceae bacterium | reverse complement strand
CCGAACTTCGACGAGTCGCCGCCCGACTCTTCCCACTTGCCCGAACCCGAATTGGCGAGCTTGATGCGGATTCCGATGGCCGGCGTTATGTTGAGGCGGCTGGCCACTTCATAGATGGTGCGCAGCTCGTTGAGTTTCTCGACAACCAGAATTATGCGGCGCCCCATCTTGTGGGCAAGCAGAGCCAGCTCAACATAATTCTCGTCTTTATATCCGTTGCATACAATCAGCGCGTTCTCGTCGATGTTGGTGGCCAGCACCGCATGAAGCTCAGGCTTTGAGCCTGCCTCCAGACCGATATTGAATTTTTTTCCGTGGCTCACTATCTCCTCGACAACCGGACGCATCTGGTTGACCTTGATAGGATAGACAATGAAATTCTGGGCCTCGTAGCCATATTGCTCCGAAGCCTGGCGGAAACAGTTGGAGATTTTCTCCACACGGTTGTCAAGAATGTCGGGAAATCTCAGAAGCACAGGGGCGGTTATATCCTTGACCTGCAATTCGTCGAGCACCTCGCGCAGGTCGACCGGAGCCATCCCCTCGCGCGGTGTCACCGTCACATTCCCCTTGTCGTTGATGGAAAAATACTGACGGCCCCAGCCGTTGATGTTATATAGCTCCGCGCTATCTTCCACTCGCCATTTTCTCATTATCAGTCTGTTGTCAGTGTAGGTTGTTTGTTTTTGATGAAAATATAGGCTCAATCCAGAGCTTCAAGCAAGTCATGAAAACGATTACGCGACTTACTTACCAGATGCAAAGATACAATTAATTCTTGACTCTACGGACAAAATCGCTAACTTTGCAGACCACCCTGTCATAGCTACTGAAATGAAACAGACACCATCAGGCAGAACACTTCGGGGCTCCATGCTCCTTCATGCGCTCCTTGCGGCAGCGATGCTTATCGCCACGGCTTCATGCAGCCGCGCGCCGGAGTGGCGTGTGTGCGAGGGGGCTGTGTGGCACACCTCCTATCGCATAGTCTACGCCGCGCCTGTGTCGCTCGACGATTCGATAACGGCAATGTTCGGCACCATCGAGCGGTCGCTGTCGCCGTTCAATCCGCTTTCGCTCATATCGCGCATAAACCGGGGAGAGACCTGCCGCACCGATACCCTTATCGACAGGGTGTTCGAGATCTCGCGCCACGTAAACCGTGAAAGCCACGGACGTTTCGACCCAACGGTGTCGCCGCTCGTTGACCTGTGGGGATTCGGAACCGACCGGTCAGCCCGTCAGCGGGCCGAGGCCGACACCGCCGGAAGCTTCGCCGTGGCGCAATGGCAGATCGACAGCGCACTGGCCATTGTCGGGATAGGCGACTGCCGCATCAGCAATTCTGAGATAACGCGCAAGCATCCGGCCACATCGTTCAACTTCAGCGCCGTGACAAAGGGATATGCCTGCGATCTTATCGGCGAGATGCTGCGCCGCAACGGGGCCGCGAACTACATGGTGGAGATAGGTGGCGAGATAGCGCTTTCAGGCCGCAACCCCGACAGGGCCACATGGCGCATACAGGTCGACACGCCCGACCCATCGTCGCCCATGAGTCACAACTCGCTGAAAGTGATCACACTGACCGACTGCGGCATTGCCACATCAGGCAACTACCGCAACTTTCACGACACAAGCCGATATGGCCGCATAGGCCACACAATCGACCCGGTGACAGGCCGGCCGGCAACCACCGACATACTCTCGGCCACGGTCATAGCCCCCACGGCCGCCCTGGCCGACGCCTGGGCCACCGCCTGCATGGCTTCTACGGCCGATTCGGCCATAGCCATAATCAGCCGTCAGCCCCGGGTTGAATGCCTGCTTGTAACGGCTGCCGACACCACCATGCGCATCATTGCCACCCCGCAGTTTCCTGACAAATAGGGGGGCAACATTACTGCAAAAAAAAAGCCGCAGCCCTTGATTGAATCAGCAGGCTGCGGCTTCTGTGTTGTATCCCCGTGGGGAGTCGAACCCCAATCGTTGGAACCGGAATCCAATATTCTATCCATTGAACTACGGAGACATCGGTTATTTCGTTATGCAAAGTTAGGAATTATTTTGAAATATCTGAGAAAAATTTCATGAAAATGTTTTCTTCCTGTAATTGGCCGCATTGCGCAGATGGGTGGCATAGTCGGCCGTGAAATCGTGATAGCCCGATCCGTCGGGACGGGCGCACATGTAGATATAACCGTGATCAGGAGCGTTAAGCACGGCGTCGAGCGTGGCGGCTTCGGGCAGCCGTATCGGCCCGGGGGGGAGCCCCTTCACCCTGTAGGTGTTGTAGGGGGAGTCAACGGCAAGCATCTCGCCGGTTATGCGCCTCACAGTCTGGTCGCCCCAGGCAAACTTCACCGTGGGGTCGGCCTGAAGGGGGATTCCACGGTGCAGACGGTTCAGATAAAGCCGGGCAATGACAGGGCGTTCGTCGCGGCGGTTCGACTCCTCCTCTACAATCGACGCCAGCACGCTGACCTGCATGGGTGTCAGGCCGAGCGCCTCGGCTTTGGCCCGTCGGCTTTCGTTCCAGAACCGTTTGTAATTGGCGCGTATCCTCGACATCAGTTCATCGGTTGAGGCCGTCCAGTAAGCCTCGTATGTGTCGGGCAGAAACTCAACGGCAAACTGTTCTGGCGTAAGGCTGTCGGCGGCCGCCATTGCGGCTGCGTCGCGCAGAAAATCGTCTTTCGAGAAATCCATCTTTGCCGCCAGAATCTCGGCCAGACGGTCAAACGTTCTCACATTGTTGAAAGTCACCTTTACGGGTGTCTGCCTCCCCTGCCCTATCTTTTTCGCCACACGCCAGGCCTTTTCGCGTGGCTCGATGCGATAGGCGCCACGGCTCACAGTGAGATTCCCGTTCCACAGACGGGCCACCTTGCCGCCGAAATCGGGGCCAAGAGCGGCCACAATCGAGTCTTTGGCCTGCTGCACAGAGGCTCCACCCGGAATGCGCACCCACACGGCTTTCTCGCCGGCGAAACCCGCCGTAAGCGCGGCATACTGCCACGCGCCAAAAGCCACCACAACCATCATGACCACCATAAGCACCTGTTTGCGGGTGACTCCGGCAGCATTCCTCTTGCCATCTTTGCTGTTATCCTTTACCATAAGTAACCAAGTAAGAGTTTAAATTTAACCGATAGCAAGTGAACGAGTCACTTAATAAACGCGGCATAATTATACACTTCCTCCCCTTAATCCCGATTCTGCAAAGTTACAATTATTTGCGATATCCACTCATGAAAATGCTTACACTTTATGCACACCGTTTTTACATAACAACACCTATAATTTCGATATTTAACCAACTTTAACGATTGGGGGGGGTAAATTGCACCTTTTTCTGTAATTTTGCCCATCAAAAGGCCAATATGTCCCTTAGGAAACTACAATTTCATATATCAATCTTTAACAAATATTCATATGAAAAAACTATTACTTTTATTCACCTTACTCACAGCCGCCGCCGGTTTTGCCAAGGCCGAGGCTACCAAAACCGACAATATCGACAATCCGACCAAAACATTGGCATACGCTGATCATGAATTCACCGGATCGGCTACAGGAACCAAATATGACTTTCACCAGACATATGGAAATTTTGCCAATGCAGGCGGGGATGGATGCAATTACCAGATTACACAGAAGAAAAGTTCATATATCACAAACAAGGACTCAAAAGGCTTTATCCGCACTATATCGTTAAATCTGATTAAAGGTCAGATAAAAGTGTTTGCCGACAACGAGCCTTATACCGAATATGGCAGCACAAAGCCAAAAGGTGAAAATATCGCGACCGAGACCTCAACAGGCAAAAAGACCATAACAATCGATGGCAATTATAAATATTTCTATATCGCTGCCAATACATCTAGCGCAGTAAATATAAACGATATATCATTCACATGGGCGGAAGAAATCCAAGAATCAGTTGAGCCGACCACAGTGACTTTCACTCCTGAAGGGGGAACATACTCGGCGGCACAGACCGTGACACTTGAGGCCGACGGAAATGATGCAAACGGCAAGGCGTGGCCGATCTACTACACTGTAGACGGCACTGAACCCACCGCTGAGTCGACTCTCTACACCGAGCCGATCACAGTGGATGAATCAATGACAGTTAAGGCTATCGCCGTGGGCGCCACCACCACTACCGATGTGGCTGTGGCCGAATATGTGATCAACCAGCCCGCCCCCTCTGCCCCTGTGATAAGCGCCAACGGCATGGTTATTCCCAACGAGAGCGAAGGCTATGAAATTGAAATGGGCACTGTTATCACAATTGTTTCTGAAAACGCCACATCTATTGTGATCACTCCCGAAGATGGTGAGGCTGTGACCGTCGAAGGCCCGGAGGCAACCTACACTGTAACCGCATCAGGTCTCTATACCTTTGAAGGTGTTAACAGCAAAGGCTCTGCCGATGCCATGATCGAATTCGTTGTAACCATTCCCAAGTCCACTACAGATTCTCTTACACCTGCCACACTTTCAATCTATTGCAAAAACAGCGCTTACTCTGTCAGAGATTATACCGGAAGTGTAACCTACAAAATATTTGCCAATGCCGTTTATAGCGGCTCTGCAAACGAAAATCTGCTTGCAGATGGTTTCGGCATGAGAGATAATAATAAAACAAGCAACGGAGGTCTTGTGGTGACTGAATCAAACAAATATGCTCACTCGGTTTCATTAACTCAGATTTCAACACAGACAACATCGCGCAAAATAAAAATTATCGGTTCTGACAAACCTTATGAATCCTGCCAATTCTCTAAGGACGGTTCATTCGAGGGCACAGAACTTGTAGAAGTGGCTCTTGTAAAAGGTGAGGCTGTGAAATATACATTTACCGAAAACTACAAATACATCGCCATCCAGTCTGTGGGCGGCGCCTGCCAGTTCAGCGAGATAGCCATTGAATGGGGCGAAATGCTTGCCGTTGAGGAGCCTGTTGCTCCGGCGGCTCCGGTAATCAAGGAGATGGTAAACGGCTCGATCGACGCTGCCGTAGGCGAGACAGTAACCATCAGTGGCGAGGAAGGCTCGATAGTCTATGTGAAAGAGACCCGCCAGGATGAGCCGGAGATTGCACCTTATGCTGTTGATGTTGACGGCTGGATGACCGACAATGCCGACACCTACGTTTATACAATTCCTGAATATCCGGCAATAGTCGAGGCCAAGAGCGTGCGTCAGAACGTTGAAAGCCCCGTGACAGTGTTTAATGTTGGCGACGGCAAGATCTCGACCGGCATCGAGTCGGTGGCTGCCGACAGCGACAAAGCGGAAGCTGAATATTTCAACCTTCAGGGCATCCGTGTGGATAATCCCCAGGGAGGCGTGTTCATCCGCCGCCAGGGCGCCAAAGTAGCCAAAGTGGCTCTTTAAGCAACAGTTACTTAAAGATTTATTTTGACAGGAAAGGAAACAAGTCCTTTCAACATTTACATAACAGATTAAAGAGGGCGGCCGAGTTCCGAGTAGTTTTTCTCGAGCCGCCCTCTCGACTCCCCGGCGGGGAGGTTGCTCCGGCAAGATGCGTGTAGGACCTGCAATGGGCGCCTGTCGGAAACATCCTCCACTCCGGGGAGTCTTCTGTTATCACCACGCCTACACCCGACAGTGGTGGGTGATATAATATAACGTTGGAAGGGATTATAGTATAACGTTGGGATATAACAAGGCCCCGTGTCAGCTTTCAGCGTCTTGACACGGGGCCTTTTATGCGGAGACTTGTGTGAGTGCCCGGAATCAGACACTCACACAAGTGGGGGAAGACAGTTATTCGGCAGGAGTCTCCTCGGCTTCAAGATAAATAACGCGATAGTTGCCCTGTGCGTTGAGAGCCTTCATGAAGTTCTGGATATCGGCGGGTTTCATGGCGCGATACATCTCTTCGGCACCGTTGAATGTGTCGACACCGTTGAGGGCCTCGCCGGCCATGCCGTTGAGCCATGCGTTGTTCTTCTCGCGGGCTTCCTGCACATTCTTGATAGAGAACTCGACAACCTTAGCAAGCTCCTCGTCGGTGATGTTGCTCTCCATGTTCTTGAATTCCTTGGCGATGAAATCAAGCACCTCTTTCTTCATCTCGGGTTTCATGGGGAACACGCTCTGGATAACGGTGTTGTTGCCGTCGGCCACACGCTGCATGTTTCCGCTGGCCCAGATAGAGTAGACAGCACCCATATCCTCACGCACTGTGCCGAGCAGACGGTTGGTGAGAATCTGGCCTGCGACGCTCGCAGCGGCACGGTTTTCGGGGGTGTAGTCAAGGTTTCCGTAGTCGAGAACGGCAACGAATGTCTGGGGAGTCTGCATCGGAGTCTTGAAACCGATCTCCTTGTCGCCGGGCTTGATGCCGAGGCTGGCCAGATAGTGCGGCGCTGTAACGGCTGTGGCCTTGTCGGCGGGGAGGGTGGCGATATACTGCTCGACGAGCGGACGGAAAGTTGCCATGTCGATATTGCCTACGAAATAGAATGTATAGTCGGCGGCATTGGCGGTCATCTTGCGGGCGATGTCGAGAGTCTGCTCGAGTGTGGCTCCGTTGATTGCCTCAACGCTCATGGCCTGACGGCGCGGATTCTCATAGAGGGCCTTTGACAGATCACGACCGAACACATATTCGGGGTTGGTTTCCTGGTTGTGGATAATGCCTTCATACTGTTTCTGAACGGCAAGGAACTCTTCGGGTGTGAACGTGAAATTGGTGAAGCCCATGTAGAGCAGCTCCATGAGGGTGGGCAGATCCTTGGGTGTGGTCGAACCGCTGATGCCGCGGACATAGCTGTCGAAACCGAAGTCTACGCTTACCTGCTTGCCCTGAAGATATTTCTGCAGATCTTTGGAGGTGTAGTCGCCCAGTCCGTGCGATCCGGAAGCCACAGGGAAGAAGATGAGCGAGTTGGCATAGCTGTCGGGGAGCACCGATGTGCCACCCAGCGCCTGGGCGTCGAACAGAATCTCGTCGGCCTTGAAATCGGTCTGCTTTACAATGACAACAACACCGTTAGAGAGTGTAAGCTTGGTGGCGCCCACTTCTCAACCGGCTCCTCGCTCACGATTTTGCCGGGAGCGGGCAGCTGGGGGATAAGCGGCTCGGCCTTGACCTCATCAACGA
>CAMWTV010000114.1 GCA_947177215.1 uncultured Muribaculaceae bacterium | reverse complement strand
ACAGCGGGCAGATCCGTTATGGTTGCTTTGTTACCCGTAATGGCTGTTTCGTGCACACTCAGCGAACCTGACGCCCTCAGCGGCAACGGGTCGACCGGAAGACTCGATTCGATCTCTTTCATGAATCAGTCAATGTATTATTTTTCTTACGACAATGAAGGTCGCATGACCGAGATCGCGTCACCTTTTGCTGAAATGAAAATACTCATCCAGTATGATCCGATCGTAATTACAATGAATGATTATACCGAGGATTACGACTATGAGACAGAAAAATATACTCTCCGCCTGAGCGACCAGACCGTGATGAAAAACGTGGTGACCGACGCCAACGGAAACATTACGGCATATGACGCAACCGAATACAGATATGACGAATACGGTAATGTGATCAGCTCCAAAACCGAGACATATCACCAGACTCTGCAGTATGACAGCAACGGCCATCTGATCTACATGTCAGACCCCGATGGCCAAACCCCGTCAAGATATGTATGGGACAACGGATGCCTCATGAGCTGCAACATGACTGACGAATGCGATTATACATTCGAATATTCAGACATCGAGAACAAGACAAAGGAATGGTGCCCTCTTTGGGGCGACCCTGCGACTCTGTTCATGACAGGCCTCTTCGGTAATGGCCCCGACCGCATGGTGAGCCGTGTGGTGTATAACGACGGGCCATACACTGACATCAACCTTTATTTCGCCTATAAACTCAACACCGCGGGGCAGATCTCAGCCATCAGATATTACGATTCGTTTGAAGACACTACCATGACACTCTTCTACGACTACAAGTAATGCTAATGCCGCACACACGATAAAAACCAATCAAACACTTTTCTGAAATGAAAAAAATAATAGCAACCATAATAACCGCCCTGACATTAGGCATCGGAGCCTCGGCCCAGAGCTATGACGACGATATGCAGCAGGCTCTCAACGACGCCAACACCGAACTGGCACAGATGCAGCAGAAACAGAAATATAAAGAGATCTGGCGCACAGGACGATACACCGACCTCGGATATGCCATCGCCCAGACAGGCACCGATTTCGAGCCGGTTGAAAAAGGCAAATTCGGCTTCTTTATCCGTAAAGGCACCTCGTTTCTTTTCCCGGGAAAACCGCTCGGCGGAATAGTCAAAATAGGTTTCGACATAAACTGGTTTGAGACTTCAGTGGCGAAATACAAGAGCGGCAGCATGGGAAAATCAGACAACTGGGACAACATAGGCAACTCGGGGCAGGATGACTATGACGACGGATACGACTATGATGACGAAGACAGCGGTTTCGACTTTATGGAAAAATTCTCCAATCTCGGCCGCTGGAGCATCATGGTAGGAGCCTTCGGGATAGGCCCCAATGTAACAGCCGCACCGTTTTCCATGTTCAACAACGCCGCCCGTTTCATCAAGGCATCGCTCTATTTCCATTACCAGCCCACTTTCGGAGCATATCTCGTGTCGGAAGACGGCAATCTGGAGGCTTCCTACTCTTACTGCCACATGTTTGAGTTCGGAGGCAAAATAACATGGAAAGCTATCGGATTAGGCATTGAAGGACACTGGGGACACGGCAAATTCAAACAACTCGGATTTAACTTTGACAACGAAACCGATTACACCGGCGTGTTCGACCGCATGGAAACCGCTTCCGATAAAGTTACACGCCGTTGGGCCGACACCCGCATCTACCTGACATTCTCGTTCTGAAAACACGGCACAGACAACCGTAAACGCACTTCTATACAGCCGCGTGTCAATCATAAAACTTGACACGCGGCCTCGTTTTTAGAATCTTTTAAACACTCCACACGCCAGGCGGCTTGACATGCAGGCAATATTTTAGTAACTTTGTAAGTTAATCAGCTAACCCCGAAAATCAGAGATGACTATCCCGTTTCCACAAAATATCCGTTGCCGTTCAAATGCCAGAATCACAGTTGTGATGATTCTGGCGGCAATAGCTGCAACAGCCAAAGGCGCCCTCGGTTTTGAAGGCGTGCCGGGCGGCCATATGCCGGTCGAGGTTTCAGTTCCGGCGTCAACAGGGCTTGAGGCTGTCTATGTGCTGTGGCAGACCGATGGTGTCCGGGCTTCGTTCACGGCCAGCGACGCCTCGGCAGTGAAATGGTACAGGTTCAGCAACCTCGGCGGAGGCTTCGCCGAAGAGATCAACGCCGTAAGCCAGGGCAACACATCGAGCGTGTATCTCACAGCCGACGACGCCGGCTTTATAATTGAAAGCGGAAACCGCCGGCAGTGTTACTGGATTGTGAATTACGCCCTGCATGGGTGCTCGCTGTCATCGCTTGACATAGCGCCCGACCAGGAGTGCGACCGCACTGCCCTGCTCTTCGGCGGTCAGGCCGGGAAAATAACCTACTTCACAATCAACGGAGCAGCCCAGACCCTCAGCCGCGACCTTAATCTGGAATACAACAGCCTGACTTATGACGAAGAGCGTCACCAGTATGTGCCGGTGCCGGTAAGCGTCACCCTCGAGAGCGCCGAAGATGTTATCCGCACCGAAGCGCCGCTGTGCGACACCGATTTCACCCTTTCGGGCGACAGATTTCTTGAAGCATGGGGAATGGAGCAGCATGTAACCTCTCCGTCGTTCCCCACTCCGGCCATAGCGGTTACAACCACCGCCACCCAGACCGAACGGTCGAACGACAACGAGCAGCGCGAGGAGACCGCAATGGGAGGCTCAGGCCCGGTTGAGGTAACATTTTCGGCTGCCGTGACAGACGCCGTGATTTTCAAGGAATGGCAGTTTGCCCGCGACCAGACGTTCGACATCATCGACCTGCGCATCCAGGAAAACGATGTAGTCCACGAGTTCGACGAACAGGGCACGACCTATGTCAGGTTCGTGGCCGGAAACGCTTCGGGCAGCTGCGATTTCTATGGCGAGACATATACGGTTTTTATCGGAGAGTCGCGACTCGACTGCCCCAACGCATTCTCGCCGGGAGCCAGCGAGGGCACCAACGACGAATGGAAAGTGTCGTACAAGTCGATTGTGGAGTTCGACTGTCACATATTCAACCGCTGGGGGCTTGAGATGGCCCACCTCACCGACCCGTCGCAAGGGTGGGACGGCCGTTACAACGGTAAACTTGTTCCGGCCGGGGTCTACTACTACGTGATAAAGGCCCGTGGCACCGACGGAAAGAACTATAAGAAATCGGGCGATATAAACATTGTACGCTATAAGGAGTCGGGCACACGCCGAAATTGAACCACTTCACACCACATGTGGTTATCATTCGTGAGCGGTGAGCGGCAACCCACGGCTGCAGCTGACTCGGATAAAACCTTAACCTACGATTATCGGATATGTCATATAAAAAGCATCTACAGATTCTCCCGGCCATGCTGCTGTCGGCTATGGCTGCGCTGGCCCCGGCGATGGCGCCGGCGGCAAACCACATGCACGAAGGGCCTCAGATTTCGGCCATAGTCAGTCCGCCGGTGCCGAAAACGCTTAAGTTCGCCGGAGAGCATTTCGATTTCGACCGCACCGACATGTATGAGCGCCTCGACCGCGAGCTGTCGCAGATGTCATACATGCACTCGTCGACCATGCTGATGCTCAAAAGGGCCAACCGCGTGTTTCCGGTAATAGCCCCGATACTGAAACAGAACGGAGTGCCTGAAGATCTGGTCTATCTTGCCTGCATAGAATCAACCCTCGACCCCCGGGCGCTCTCGCCGGCGAAAGCCGCCGGAGTGTGGCAGTTCATGCCCACCACGGCCAAACAGTATGGTCTTGAGGTGAACGACTACGTTGACGAACGCTATCACCTGGAGAAGGCCACAGCTGCCGCCGCCCGCTACCTGCGCAACGCCTACAACAAATATGGCAACTGGGAGTCGGCTATGGCATCGTATAACGGCGGCCAGGGACGCATATCCTCCGAGCTTGAATCGCAACTGGCCGACTCGGCCTTCGACCTCTATCTGGTGCAGGAAACCACCCGCTATGTCTACCGCATATTCGCCGCCAAGATTCTGATGGAGAATCCGGCTAAATATGGCTATAATCTGAGGCCCGAGCAGTTCTATTCGCCACTGGCCTACACCGTGGAGACTGTGACCCAGACCATCGACAACCTGCCGCAATGGGCCAAAGACCACGGCACCACCTATGCCATGCTGCGTGAGTTCAACCCGTGGCTAAGGGCAAAATCGCTTCCCGTGGCAAACGGCAAAAGCTATGAGATAAAGATTCCGAAACGCCAGTGGCTCTCGAAATCGGCCACACACATAACGCGCAACAAGCTTTATAACCCCGACTGGAGTCTCTGACCAACATTGCCTGACGCCACCTTACGCGACAGGCCGTTTCTCAAGGTAAAAACTGTAAATGACTACTGCAACAGAAAATACACAATTATCGGAAGGACGCCTTGACGTGACAGGCGCACGCGTCCACAACCTCAAAAACATAGACGTGAGCATACCTCACGGATCGCTTACCGTTGTAACCGGTCTCAGCGGGAGCGGAAAATCATCGCTTGCCTTCGACACCATCTATGCCGAAGGGCAGCGCCGTTACATAGAGACCTTCTCATCATATGCGCGCAACATGCTCGGCACACTCGAGCGCCCCGATGTAGACAAAATCTCTGGGCTGTCGCCTGTCATAGCCATAGAGCAGAAAACCATAAACCGCAATCCCCGCAGCACCATCGGCACCACGACCGAGGTCTACGATTTTCTCCGACTGCTTTTCGCACGCATCGGCCAGGCGCGCAGCTACCTCTCCGGCGAGCCGATGGTCAAATACACCGAAGAGAAAATCGTATCGATGATTCTTGAGAAATATGAAGGCCGGAAAATCTATCTGCTCGCTCCGCTGGTGCATAACCGTAAAGGCCATTACAAAGACCTCTTCGAACAGCTGCAGAAAAAGGGCTATCTCAACGTCAGAGTCGACGGCGAGATACAGGAGATTGTCTATGGCATGAAACTTGACCGATACCGTAACCACTCGATCGAGCTTGTGGTTGACAAACTCAAAGTTTCAGCCAAAGACGATTCCCGCCTGCGCGATTCAGTAAGAAACACAATGCGTCAGGGTGGACGCCAGATGATGGTCTACGACCTTGATGCCGATGCGCTGGCCCATTACAGCCAGTCGCTGATGGATCCGGCCACCGGCCTTTCATATCGCGAACCGGCCCCCCACAACTTCTCGTTCAACTCGCCGCTGGGAGCTTGCCCATGCTGCAAGGGGCTCGGCACTGTCAACATTATCGACCGCGCTAAAATAATTCCCGACGACTCGCTGTCGATTTTCAGCGGCGGCATAGTGCCTCTCGGCAAATACAAAAACTCAATGATTTTCTGGCAGATCGCGGCCATATGCGAAAAATATGGATGCGATCTGAAAACTCCCATCCGCGAACTGCCCGAGGATGCTCTCAACGACATTCTGAACGGCACCCCCGAAAGGCTGCAGATCAAATCGGAAACACATTCCATATCAAATTATTTTCTCTCTTACGAAGGGCTGGTAAAATATATCGAGATGCAGCAGAGCGACGACGCCTCGGCCGAAGCCCAGAAATGGAGCGGCAAATTCTATTCGCGTCAGGAATGCCCCGAATGCCATGGCGACCGCCTGAACCGCGAGGCGCTTCACTTTTTTGTCGACGGCAAAAACATAGCGGAGCTGTCGCGACTCGACATAACCGATCTGCTTGAATGGGCCACCGAGGTTGAGAACCGTCTCGACAGGCGCAGCCTCACCATCGGCCATGAGATACTCAAGGAGATACGCAGCCGTCTGGCCTTTCTTGTCGATGTGGGGCTGGGCTATCTGGCACTCGACCGCAACTCGGCCACGCTGTCGGGAGGCGAAAGCCAGCGCATACGTCTGGCCACACAGCTCGGATCGGAGCTTGTCAACGTGCTCTACATCCTCGATGAGCCAAGCATAGGCCTCCACCAGAGCGATAACCGCCGACTTATCGACTCTCTCAAAAAACTGCGCGACGCGCAGAACTCGATCATAGTGGTGGAGCACGACAAAGACATGATGCTTGAAGCCGACTATGTTGTCGACATAGGCCCGAAAGCCGGACGCAAGGGGGGAAATGTCGTGTTCGAAGGCACCCCTGCCCAAATGCTTGAGACCGAAACCCTGACAGCCCGTTATCTCAACGGATCGCTCGCCATAGAAGTGCCGGCGCAACGCCGCCCCGGCAACGGGCAAACCCTCGAGCTGAAAGGGTGCACAGGCCACAATCTGCGCGATGTCGACTTCACCCTGCCGCTCGGCACCTTAACCTGTGTGTGCGGTGTGTCGGGCAGCGGCAAGTCATCGCTTGTCAACGGCACTCTGCAGCCTATTCTGTCAAACAAATTCTATCGTTCCGCCGAAGAGCCACTCCCCTATCGCGAACTCCTCGGCGTGGAGAATATCGACAAGATAGTAACGGTCGACCAGTCGCCTCTCGGCCGATCGCCACGCTCCAACCCGGCCACCTACACCGGTGTGTTCTCCGACATCCGCAACCTATTTGTAGAGCTTCCCGAAGCCCGCATACGAGGCTATAAGCCCGGCCGGTTCTCGTTCAACGTTTCAGGCGGCCGGTGTGAGGAGTGCAAAGGCAACGGCTACAAGACAATCGAAATGAATTTTCTGCCCGATGTGCTGGTGCCATGCGAGGTGTGCGGAGGCAAACGCTACAACCGCGAGACGCTCGAAGTTCGTTTCAAAGGAAAATCTATCGCCGATGTGCTTGACATGACAATAAATCAGGCCGTTGAATTTTTCGAAAACAATCCGCGCATACTCAAAAAGCTTAAAATTCTTCAGGAGATAGGTCTCGGTTACATAAAGCTCGGCCAGCCGTCGTCAACCCTTTCGGGCGGAGAAAACCAGCGCGTGAAACTCGCCACAGAACTCGCCAAACGCGACACCGGTAAAACCCTTTTCGTGCTCGACGAGCCGACCACCGGACTGCATTTCGACGACATCAAAGTGCTCCTTTCAGTGCTCAACCGTCTGGTCGACAAAGGCAACACTGTTCTGGTTATCGAGCATAACCTCGATGTGGTCAAATCGGCCGACTATGTGATCGACATGGGCCCTGCCGGAGGTAAAAACGGAGGA
>CAMWTV010000113.1 GCA_947177215.1 uncultured Muribaculaceae bacterium | reverse complement strand
GAACAATTCATTAAACACTTTCGCTAATTTTGCACTTGCTTGTTGACTCTACAGACAACGCTTAACTCCGCAAAAAGTTTGACAGATTGAAGATTATTTGTATATTTGCAAGCTGAAAAATAGGCATTAAGAGCCTTCGGGCGCTCTTGTCGCGGCTGCAACTCTGACAATCAGACAGTTGGAGTGGCGAAACACCCGTTTTTCACCATCTGACAACGTCGGTTTTCTGCCTCCGCAAGGCCTTGGCGGGTATCATCCCGGGCCAGTCACGGCAGTTGGCCGCCACGTCATTATCACGTTAATGAAAATTAAATAATAACTTAAACATACTTTTTAAAAACCACATGCAAAGCAAAGGAACCCTCGGAAGTATCATTGCGGGCGTTATCGCGATTTTCCTCGTGCTGGTGTGTCTGTTCTACCTGTCGTTCACGTTTGTAAGCAACAAGCATGAAGCCAAGGCCGAACAATACGCACTCGTGGCCGCCGGCCAGCAAGGCAAAAACTCCGAGCAGTACAACAAGGCTTACAAAGCCTACATCGACTCAATCAGCAAACAGCCTGTCTGGTTGGGCTACAACTACAATGAAGTGCAGAAATGGGGCGTAGGCCTCGGTCTCGACCTCAAGGGGGGTATGAACGTCATCCTCCAGGTGTCGATGCCCGACATGCTCCGCTCGATGAAAAACGCTGATGCCGACGCTTCGTTCGACCAGGCGCTTGCCAACACCGACTCAATTATCGGCGGCAACCACTCGTCAGACTATGTAGGCACATTCGTCGAGCAGTATCGCAAGCTCAACTCAGGAGCCGATTTCTCAGTGGTTTTCAACTCGATAATCAAACCCGGACAGAGCGACAAGGATGTAGCCTCGACCCTCAAGTCAGAGGTTAAAGACCGCGTAAACAACTCGGCTACCAACGTGTTGCGCAGCCGTATCGACGCTTATGGCGTTGTTTCGCCCAACATCCAGGTGCTTCAGGACAACGACGGCCAGATTCTTCTCGAGCTTCCCGGTGTGAAAGAGCACCAGCGTGTGCGTGAGCTTCTGCAGCGTTCGGCCAACCTCGAATTCTACGAATGCTACGGCGCCAACGAGATCACCGGTCAGGTTGCCCAGCTCGACAACGCCCTGCGCGCCAAAAACGGCACAGGTCTGCGCGAGCACTTCCTGATGATCAACAGCGACGCTTCGCCTGTGTTCGGTATCGCCACCGCCAAAGAGCGCGATGCCATCAACGCCATTCTTGAAAGCAACGAGGCCAAGCAGTTCCTTCCGAGCAACCTCAAGCTCCGCTGGTCTGTCAAGCCCACTCCGGTAAACTTCAACGACACCGTAACCCATCAGGAACGTCAGATCGACACCTACCAGCTCATCGCGCTGCGCGCCACCAACGGCGGCCCCGCACTTGACGGAAGCTGCGTAGTCAGCGCTTCGAGCGACTTCGAGCAGATGCAGGGTAACGTTGTTTCGATGACAATGAATTCAGACGGCGCCCGCGACTGGGCCCGCATAACCCAGCGCAATATCGGCCACCCCGTGGCCATCGTGCTCGACGACCTTGTTTACTCTTACCCCAACATCCGCACAGCCATCGAAGGCGGACGTTCGCAGATAACCGGCGACTTCACCGTAGAGGAGGCTCAGGACTTGGCCAACGTGCTCAAGAGCGGTAAGATGACAGCGAAAGTCGACATCATTTCAGACATGGTTGTCGGCCCCTCGCTCGGAAAACAGGCCGTTGAATCAGGCATATGGTCGTTTGTTGTGGCTCTGGTGCTGCTCATGATCTTCATGTGCTGCGTCTACGGCATCATCCCCGGCCTCATCGCCAACTTCGGTCTTATCTGCAACCTCTTCTTCACATTCGGTATCCTCGCCTCATTCCAGGCAGTGCTGACACTGAGCGGTATCGCAGGTATCGTGCTCGCACTCGGTATGGCCGTTGACGCCAACGTGCTCATCTTCGAGCGCGCCAAAGAGGAGCTGCGTGCCGGCAAGAACGTGCGCACCGCCATCGCCGACGGTTACAGCAACGCGTTCTCAGCCATCTTCGACTCGAACCTCACCTCTATCATAACCGGTGTTATCCTTCTCTTCTTCGGCACAGGCCCCATCAAGGGTTTTGCCACAACGCTTATCATCGGTATCATCTGCTCGTTCTTCACAGCGGTTTATCTTACCCGCATCATCTTCATAACCTGCGCCAAGAAGAAAGCGTTCCAGAACCTCACATTCTCTACCGGTCTCTCACGCAATCTGTTCTCTAACACCCACTTCAACTTCCTGGGTGCGCGCAAGGTGTCGTTCACCGTGGTAGGTATCTTCGTTGCCATTGTAGTCATCTCGCTCTTCGTGCGCGGCCTCAATCAGGGTATCGACTTCTCAGGCGGACGCAACTATATCGTGAAGTTCGAGAAACCCGTTGAAACCGGCCACCTGCAGCAGGTGCTCACACCGGTGTTCAACCACGACGACGAAGTTGCTTCGGTTTCGGTAATCACCATCGAGAACTCGAACCAGGTGCGTGTGTCGACCAACTACAAGATCAAATCGAACGAAGACGCATCGGCTATAGAAGGCGAGATCACAAACCTTCTGTATGAGACATTCAAAGCCGAAGGCCTTCTTCCCAACGGCATGACTCTCGAAGAGTTCTCGACAACCGACGAGACCCAGGGTATCCTCTCCTCGCAGACCGTAGGCCCGACTGTGGCCAACGACATGCGCAACAAGGCTTATGTTGCCGTTATCCTGTCGCTTGCAGCGATGTTCCTCTACATCCTGCTCCGCTTCCGCAATGTGGCGTTCTCTGTGGGCGCACTCGCAGCCGTAGCCTTCACAGCGTTCTCGATCATCGGTTTCTACTCACTGTTCTGGGGCGTTCTCCCCTTCGCTATGGAGATCGACCAGACCTTCATCGCCGCCATCCTCACCATCATCGGTTATCAGATCAACGATACGGTGGTTGTGTTCGACCGCGTGCGTGAAAACGTAGGTCTCTATCCGAAACAGGATTTCTTCACCATCGTGAACAAGTCGCTCAACTCGACTCTGACCCGTACGATCATGACTTCGGTGTCAACCCTGCTGGTGCTTCTCTGCATCTTCATTCTCGGTGGCGACTCGATCCGTTCGTTCATCTTCGCAATGCTCTTCGGTGTTATCACCGGTACATTGTCGACCCTCTTCATCGCTTCGCCTGTGGCCTACCTGACCAACAAGCGCAAAGCGGGAACTGCCAAATAAGGATAATAACCCCTACATAACAGAAGGCCTGCGACAGAAACTGTCGGCAGGCCTTCTGTGTATCTATCCTTCCGGGAAACGCTCTGGCAGGCATTTATATACAAAAAAATGCTGTCCGGATATATGAACTGCAATAAAATTTAACAAATTTTTTAGGGGGGGGGTAATATTTTTTATATCTTTGCAGAACAATCAGTCATAAATCACATTTCAGAACATATATGAGAAACATTTTCCACATTCTGGCCATCTGCATAACGTGTATGCTGGCTTGTGTGCCGTCAGCCAAGGGAGAAGAGATCGCCCTGGCAGACGCTGCAAAATCACAGGCAAAGGCCTCATCACAGTTAGTAAGCGACAAATCGCTAAGTGACAACCGGATGCGTTCACAGGCAACCGCCCACGAAGACGAAACCGTATGGAGCGAATGGACTACGGAAGGCACAATGTCGATTCCTGAAGAATGTATAGACAATATCAGAACAAGGATCCAGAATCTCGGAGATGAATTTACGGAGTGGGAGCAGCCATTCACCGTAATGCGCAGACACGACACATCCGATCCCGATAAAATACAGTTCAAGTTTTGCAAAATATTCAACAATGTCGACTATATTGTAAACTACAACTCAGCCACATCGTTTTTCTATGCCAGCGGTCAGTCTACCGGGATCCGGATCGGGAACGACTATGGCCCCGACACATATGAGTCATATCTATTCGCATGCAACGGCAACTACTATGAATACTCGCATACATTTGAATTCAACTACACCTTCATGTATATCTACGGCAACATGGGACTTGAATGCGGCTTTATCCGCGCAACAATGGATGGCCATACGCCGATATTTTTCTCTGGTGAGGCCCCTGACTACTATCCGTCGTCGGCCACAGAAGCGACAATAAAAATAAACAGCACATGCAGCGAGGAGGCAATAAAAACATATAGGGTAGCTGTGTTTGGCGACCTCCTGGGAATCGGCCTGCCCTCACAAGAAGAGATCAATGAGCTGATGGCATACTCGCCGGCAGACACTGAGATCGCATACACCGATTACACATCTCCGGTGTTTAAAATTGATCTGACAGGGGTTGTAACATATGTAACGGTGATTCTGTTCGACAAGAACAACAAAGTGGCAACATCATCCGGGTGGATGATATTATATCATAACCAGCCGCTCGAGGGAGAGTGGCTGCCGCTCGGCAAAGGAAAGCTTCGCGAGATGCTGTCGTACAGAGGCCTGTCATGGAACGATCTTTCCGTATATTATACCGATGAAGGGTTGTTCGCAGGATCTCCGGTTGAAAGCGAAGTTGAAATAGAGCATCTGGCGGGCAACCCCGACATGATGCGTGTCAAAAATCCGTTCGGCGCAGGCAATCCTTTCCACGACAAATTCAACCCCCTTGACGAGACTGACAACTATTATATGGTTTTCGACGTCGCCGATCCATCTAATGTAAAAATTGAGAATACCATAAGCGGAATAAAAGATCAGGTTTTTTATGATCCGATTGTATTCATGCAATCAAATTATCCGCAGCCTGAATATTCCGGCAAATACGCCGATAAAAAAATCACGCTGCCACACAGCTCGATCAGTATGGGAGTATATGATGACAAGAAGTACAACCAGATTGAACTGGAACTGCCCGGATATGTTGATTACACGATGGAATGGAGCCTCGACGGCTGCCCCATACAGACAGAAGAGAACGTATGGGTTAGAGTTTCAGGGATATCGTCGAATCTGCGCGGCGTAAAATATGCGCTCGTCGCCGAATCAATAATCGAGCAGAACCGATTCACGCCTGAAAAACTCGGCAAAATGGTTGCAGAGGCAAGCGTTGAGAACGGTGAAGCAAAAATAGTCTATACCGAAGGGGCAACCGACGCTATATTGTCGTTCCCGATGAATGAAATTGCTTCGGTTCCGTCGGCGTTCGTGGCTACAGGAATCGACTATGACGGCAACTGCCATCTGACCCTTATAAGCAAGGGGGGTGTTGTAAGGGAAACTCCTGTAGAGGAATGGAATAAGCTTGGTGTGGCCAATATCACTGAAAACGTCATGCTCAGCTGCTCCACCATGGCAAACACCGTTAATTTCTCGGCCGAAGTGAGAGAGCATCCCGAAGTAGCCGGCCTGTACTGCCTGATCAATCCATGGAAAGAATGGGTAGAGACCACGGGACTTACCAACATATACGACCACACGACCGACCACCATCTGTTCATAAACACCACCGAAGGGCACGAAATCTACATCACCGACCAGCTGTCAGGTGCCCGCCCGAAGTCGAGAATCAACACGACGGTAGGTATGTTCATGGGCTATGACCCGATACACATACTCGGGATGGAAGACAATGCCATTCTCTACGGCGAACAATTCAGCGGAACGCCGACGTGCGGGACAGATGCCGACGGAAATAAAATAATAGACCTCGGATCGGCTGTCATGATATGGATTCCGCAGAATGGCGAATGGCTCGGCCCGTGGTTTGACGATACGTTCCTGATAATCATACCGGCTCCGGCTTCCATAAACGAAATCGCCGACGACTATGAGGAGAACGGCCCGGTTGAATATTACAACCTTCAGGGAATCCGCGTCGACAACCCGTCGGAGGGTATCTTCATCCGCCGTCAGGGAAACACTGTGAGCAAAACCGTTGTCAGATAAGAACTGACAACATCCCCCGCCACACGGATATAAAACAAGGCTTTGTGTCAAAAAAAGAAAATTGACACAAAGCCTTGTCTCATCTCTGATCTGAAAGAGGGGGTGGTGGCGGTGGCGGCAACGGCATAAAAGGGATGTTTAACGCGAATTTTGTGGCAAAATGCTATCAGATGAGGAATATTTTGTATTTTTGCAATATAAATCGGGCGTATGCGCAGATGCACACGCGAGGCCATAGCTCGCTAATCAGCTCATCAGCCCGAAATTGAAAGCCTCAGGGGCAAGAAAACCCTAACAAAAAAACGAATGGATAAATTAGACTGTATCGACAACCTCGACCGACGAATATTGTCGATTGTAATGCACAATGCACGAATCCCGTCGAAAGATGTGGCACAGGTGTGCGGAGTTTCACGCGCAGCCATCCATCAGCGCATCCAGCGCATGATCGAGCTCGGCATAATCACCGGCTCGGGCTATAATGTCAACGCCCAGCTTCTCGGCTACAGCACATGCACCTATATCGGAGTTAATCTGGAGCGCGGAGCCTTATACAGCACCGTAGTGCCAGAGCTTGAAAAAATACCGGAGGTTACAGAGTGTCATTTCACCACCGGCCCCTACACGATGCTCTTGAAGCTGTATGTAAAAGACAACCAGCACCTGATGGATCTTCTGAACAAAAAGATACAGATGATTCCCGGAGTGACCGGAACCGAGACCCTGATCTCGCTCGACAACTCGATCATGCGCCAGATACCCCTCAGAGTAGAAGAATAACCCAAAGATGAGAATCGGCTACGACGGGAAACGGGCGGTGATGAACAACACCGGACTCGGCAACTATTCACGCCTGCTTATCAACGTGCTTGCCAGCCGCTACCCCGAAAACCAATATCTGCTTTACACCCCGGGCCTGCGCAAGAATCCGCGCATGGACGAGGTGTTGCGCCATGACAACGTAAGGCTTGTGACACCCGACGACATGACGGGACGCATGCTTTCGGGCCTGTGGCGCGTGACCGGTGTGTCCTCCCAGTTCAAACGCGACGGCATCGACCTGGCCCACGGCCTTTCGGGAGAGCTGCCGCTCACAATAGGGGAATCGGGGATACCATCGGTTGTGACGATGCACGATGTGATTTTCCGCCATTATCCGCAATATTACGGCGACATAGACCGCCGCATCTATGACTACAAGTTCCGGCGAGCCGTGGAGAACGCCACCAGGGTGATAGCCATATCGGAATGCACCAAACGCGACATAATAAAATTCTACGGCACTGACCCCGACAAGATCAGCGTGGTCTATCAGGGGTGTGCCGCGCAGTTCCACCG
>CAMWTV010000112.1 GCA_947177215.1 uncultured Muribaculaceae bacterium | reverse complement strand
AAAGATCTTTTCCTCGACTTTTTCGAACCCGCGCGCCGGGCAAGGTGTGAGGAGATCATGGCCCGCATCGCCGACCCCAACGAGCAGATAGGCTATCTCCGCTCGGGAGTCATCGGCTCGCTGGTCAGCTGCTGTGCCGAAGCCTTCGTTGCCCACGAGCACGAGATAATGTGCGGACAGTTTCACGGCTCGCTGCTTGCCCGTGTGCCCGAGCTTCAGAAAAACGCCTACAGCCGCTGCAACGACATCTCATGGAGCAAAATCTATCGCGCTCCCGATGTGGTCGACATCGAGCTGGCCGGTAACCGCATCATCACCTTCCTGCTTGAGAAACTCATCCATGCCGTGCGTAATCCCCATCTCAACTATTCGCGTCTGCTCCTCTCGCAGGTGCCCCAGCAATACGACGTCCATTCCCCCGACCTGTTCACTAAAATCCAGGCGGTTCTCGACCACGTGTCGGGAATGACCGACGTCTACGCCCTCAACCTCTTCCGTAAACTCAACGGCATGAGCCTCCCTGCCGTGTAACCCAAACCGATCCCCGATGACAAACCGACTCCTTTCACTGATAATATCCACGATATTCTCCACCGCCCTCCTATGGGGCATCCCGGTCGAGAATGTCGAGAACGTGCATCTTGAAAACCGCAACCGCTATGTCACCGACGGCGCCGCAGTCTTCACTCCGCAAGGGCTCGCGCAGGCCGATTCCATCCTGTCGTCAGTGTGGAGCGCAACCTCGGCCGAGCCGGTTGTAGTCGTAGTCGACAATCTCGACGGCCGCGACATCAACGATTATGCCACCGACCTCTTTACGCGCTGGGGCATAGGAAAAGACGATAAAGACAACGGTCTGCTTGTGCTCGTTTCCGTAGGCGACCGCCGCGCCGCTATCCGCACCGGCTATGGGGTTGAAGGAGTCATCCCCGATGCTATAGCCGCCGGAATAATACGCAATGACATGGCCCCGCGATTCCGTCAGGGCGACTATGAAGGGGGCATCATCGCGGCCGTCTCCACAATCAGCTCACTGCTGTCCGATCCGCAGGCCCGTGACGAGATCATGTCGCGATATGCCAACAACTCAAAGGCGTCAGCCTCGCAGACCGATTTCTTCAGCGTCTATCTCACCGTCTGCCTCCTTCTGGCCGTTGCCATGCTGGTCTGGGTCGTTGCAACCTGGTTCGCCTCCCGCAGGCAGCCCACCGCACAGGCCTATCACCGTCTACAGGCCATCAGGCTCCCGTGTCTGGTAGCAACAGTCCTCGCCCTCGGCATCCCCGTGCTGGCCTATCTGCTCCTTGTGGTGATGATGCGTCATGTGCGCCTTCACAAACGCCTCTGCCCGCATTGTTCCGCCGTGATGCAGCGCGTCGACGAAGACAACGACAACAACTACCTTACACAGGCCCAGGATGCCGAAGAGCGTCTCGACTCGGTCGACTACGATGTGTGGCTCTGTCCGTCATGTGGCGAGACCGATATAATACCCTATGTCAACCCTAAGAAAAACTACACAGTCTGTTCCGGGTGTGGTGCCCGGGCATGCACACTCGTGAATCACCGCACACTTGTGCCGCCCTCGACCGCGCGCGATGGGGTAGGGGTCGATGAATATCAGTGTCTCAACTGCCATCAGCGCACCGAGCGGCGCTTCTCGATTCCTAAAGTGGTTGCGCCTCCGGTCATAATAACCGGTGGCGGACGCGGCTTCGGCGGTGGTGGAGGCGGATTCTCAGGCGGATCTTTCGGCGGCGGCATGACCGGTGGCGGAGGTGCTTCCGGCGGCTGGTAGTCTGAACCATTGTTCTCGCCATGGTGTTTTACTATCAAAGAGATAATGAATCCGCAGGCGAGATCTGAAATCTCTCGGAGAGCATGCCGGTCACACGCGGTTCCGCCCGCGAAGAACCGTTGAAATCCATAACCGGTAGCTTTTCAAGCGGCGTTGGGAGCGACGCCGGCCTTCAGTTCAATTTAATAACAGGCCTTGTGTCAGAGCTAATGAATCCTGACACAAGGCCTTGTTTCATATTCCCTTGGCGCCGAAGCTGCCCGTATGCCTTCTTCCCTCTGAAAAAATCAATAAAAAAACCGTGTCAGGGCCGAAGCGCCTGCACGGTTTTTTAATGAGGTTGTAAGTGGAGTGGCCTTATGCCTCTGCCTCAGGCTGCACGTTGATAAAACGGCGACCTTCCTTACCCTGGGTAAACACTACTGTACCGTCAACGAGAGCGTAGATAGTGTGATCCTTACCCATGCCTACATTCAGGCCCGGGTGGTGCACTGTGCCGCGCTGACGTTTGATGATGTTGCCTGCTTTGGCGTGCTGACCGCCAAAAATCTTCACTCCGAGTCGTTTGCTTTCTGACTCACGGCCGTTCTTCGAACTACCAACACCTTTCTTATGTGCCATTTCTTCTTAGTCGATTTTTAGGGGTTAAGCAATTACGTCTTTGATCACAATCTGGCTGAACATCTGGCGATGGCCGTTTTTACGACGGTAGTCGTTGCGGCGTTTCTTCTTGAACACGATCACCTTGTCGCCTTTCACGAGGGGACGTTTTACCTCGCAAACCACTTTTGCCCCTTCTACGGTGGGCGCGCCTACTTTAACGGCACCGTCGGCGTCAACGAGAAGAACGCGGTCAAACTCAATGGTCTCGCCCTCTTTTTTCTCGTCGCCGAGATAGTGAACATACAAGAACTTGCCTGCTTCGGCTTTAAACTGCTGTCCTTGAATTTCTACAATTGCGTACATCTTAACTTTATGATGATTAGATTGTTATGCCGGCGGGCGGGCATTGCTGCCGCTTATCTCTGAGCCCGTTGCGGCCAAAAAGCCCACAAAGTTACTGATTTATTTCCATTTACGCAAATCCTGCCTGAAATCTTGTCCAGACTTCCGCTTTATATCACTTTCAGAGCGTGGCGGCTGTGTCACAGCTGCTTTAAGGGAATCTCCAGGCGCAGACCCTCGCGGGCAACCAGAGTGTCGGGGAAAATAGCCCGGGCTTCGGCCAGATGGCGGCTCTCGTCGTTATATGCGTTCGAGAAATGCCCGATGAGCAAAGCTCCCGCCCCGGCGTCGCGGGCCACCGTGGCCGCCTCCGATGCCGTGGAGTGGAAACGCGCGCGGGCTTTTTGCGCGCAGTCGTCGGCATAGGTGGCCTCATGATAGAGCAGATCCACCCCTCTCACCACATCGGCCAGCGACCGGTCATAGACCGTATCAGAGCAGTAGGCATACGATGCCGCCCGGTCGGCAGGGGTTGTAAGCCTGTCGTTGGCTATAACTTCTCCGTCGGGGGTAACAAAATCGGCTCCCTCCTTGATGGCCTTGATCTGCGACACCGGAACGTTGTAGAACCTGGCCATATCCCCCTTAAGATGTCTCATCTTGGGCTTCTCTTTGAAAAGAAAACCTGCACAAGCCACCCTGTGACGCAGCGGAAAACTCTCTACCGTGAGCGACGGCAGGTCAAGCACCGTCTGTCGCTTGCCCGGCTCGATAACATTGAATTGCAGGTCGAAACTCCGTTCGCGGCAGAAAAAATCCATGATGCCCGAAAACATCTCGGCCCCCTCTGCGAAAGTATGCACCGTCAGCGTCCCCCCTTTCTGGTGCAGGGCAAGGGTCGACAGCAGCCCGGGCAGTCCCAGGCAATGGTCGCCATGCAGATGTGATATAAATATGTGGTTCAGGCGGCTGAACTTAAGCCCCGCCTTGCGCATCGACAGCTGCGCCCCCTCGCCGCAGTCAATCATCATCAGATTACCCCTGTACTCCACCACCTGACATGCAGGCAGATGCCTCAGCGAGGGCGTTGCCGACCCGCACCCGAGAATATTCAGATTAAACTCGCTCATGTTTCTATAACGCACCCTCCGTCACCTTTATTTTGTGTAATGCGGTATATGTCACATTACACAACGCAGGGAGTTCCGTTGTCGGAAATCCCTGCGTCAGAAAATTTCTTAATGTCTCATTCCCGGAGGAGGCCCGCCGGGGCCGCCGGGGCCTCTGCGGAAATCGTTTCTGCTTTCCGGCTGCTTCCCTTTGCCGAAGGTGTTGAACTTGTAGGTGAAAGTCAGCATAAAATAGCGGGTCAGCGAATTATACTCTATATCGTCGATATAGTTGGCCGTAACCGACCGCTGGATATTCGATTTCTGCTGCAGAAGGTCATACACCTTGAGCATCACCGTGGCCGAGCGGTCGCGCAGGAACTGGTAGGCTATCGAGGCGTTCCACATCCACTGGTTGATGTTGTAGCCCTCGTTATATCCAGTCGAGGCCGTGAAATTCAGGTCGGTGGCCAGAACAAGGCCGAAAGGCGCATACCACGATCCGTTGAACATGCCGCCGTAGTTGTGGATCGTTGTGTTACCCACACCCGCGAGCGAGTTGATTGTGTGCTGCATACGCCATGTCGGGCGCAGTTCCAGCTCAAGGCTCTGGGGGCGGAAGGCTATCGACGGCGATTCGGCTATCATGAACGTTGCCGAGCGGTTGCGCAGCTCATTGTTGTAACCCACCTGCTGGTTATAGTTCACATACACGTTGTTGTTGAACGACCACTGCTTGTTGTGGCCGAACGGCTGCGAGAACATGTTCATCACTCTGGCGTTCCACACTCCGTTCACATTCTCGTAGGTAGTGTAGCGGCCGCCGGTCTGACTGTCGAAAAGTGTTCGCGAGATAATGGCGTTCTGTCTTATCTGGGCGTCGGCCATGGTCATTATCGAACGCTGGCTTTCAGGCGAGAACTTCTGGAAACGCAGACGGATGTTGTGGCTGAACGTAGGTTTCAGGTTCGGGTTACCCTGCACCACATTTAGCGGGTTGCTGTAATCGGCCACAGGCTGCAGCTGGGTCATCGACGGCTGCGACGAGCGTCCCATGTAGTTCACGTTCACCGAACTCTGCTTGTCCATGCGGTAGCGGAAACGCAGGAATGGTGCAAAATTCCATACCCATCTCTCCTTGATGCTCTTGTCGGCGTTGATAAGGTCGTCGCTCTTGCTCATCGACGGCACAAGCGAAAGGCCTGCGTCAAGGTTGTATTTGGCATGCACTTTCTTGTAGCCAACCCTGATGTCCTGAGTCATGAAGTCGTTGCGGAAGCGGTTCGACAGGTTTGACTTGAAATCATAGTCGCCATATACAAACGCGTCGAAATCAGGATTCATCGCGTCGGGAAGCAACCACGGATTCTCCTCGGGCGAACGCTGATAAACCATCTTGTCGGCATTGTTCCACCGATACTGTATCCGGTAGGCCATGGTCAGGAAATGGCCGTTTTTCACATTGCCCAGCGGCTCTGTCCAGCTCACGCGGGTGCTTACGTTGTTGGCCCAGGTATGGTTGTCGGTATATTGCTGGTAAACATAGTCGCGGTAGCTTTCCGGATCGCTGTCGGTCTCCTCCTGCTCGGCCTCCTCGAATTCATCAGCCGGTTCGGCCCCTGGTGCCAGGTTGTTGAAAAACGTATATGCCATCGAATTCTCCTTCTCCCTCACGTTCGAGAAATTATAATTGGCCATGACCGAGAACGAACGCCCTCTGTGCGATGCGAAGTTATGGTTGTAGATCAGTCGGCCGCCGGCTTCATACGAAGTTCCGCGCGAGTCCGAGCTGTTTATGCTGTTGTTCACCGGCACATCAAACACATTCGCTCCGTTCACAGTCCGTGCCGAGAAAAGGGCGTCGGTGCTTGCCGAAGTCGAATTGTTCTGGTTATAAGAGAAGTTCGGTCTGAAATCAAGAGTGTTGAACGAGTCAGGCTTCCATTCCACCCTGAAATCCGCCCTCACGTTATGCCCTCTGTCGCGTGCGTCTGAGTTCGATTTTTCGAATGTGGGGTCGTTGGCAAACAGATACTGGCGTTCCTGGCGTTTGCGGGTGTCGCGGTCGGTGTGCGAGTACATCACATCGCCGCCGAAACGCAGTTTCTCCTCGTTGCCAACGTTGAAGTTCACGCCGAAGGTCTGCGAGTTGTTTATTCCCTGGTCACCCCCGAAGCGGCGGAAACGGTTTCCGTTGCCGTCGGTAAAGCCAAGATCGTTAGTGTTGTTGGCCGATCCGATGAAAGTTATCTGGTTCTCGTTCCAGAAACGGTTCACGTTGAATGTGGCCTGGTAGCGGTCGTCGGTGCCGTATCCGGCCTCCACCGTGCCGAACCAGCCCTCTTTCATCCCCGGCTTCACGGTCAGGTTTATAACAGTCTCGTCTTCGCCGTCATCTACCCCGGTCAGGCGCGCGAGATCGCTCTTGCGGTCTACTACCTGAAGCTTGTCAACCATGTTGACGGGCAGTTGCTTCGATGCAACCTTAGGGTCATCGCTGAAAAACTCCTTGCCGTCGATAAGAATCTTGGTCACCTCCTTGCCGTTGGCGGTTATCTTGCCGTCTGAGTCTACCTCCACTCCGGGCAGACGTTTCAGCAGATCCTCCACAACGGCGTTGGGCGGGGTTTTGTAAGTGTCGGCGTTGAACTCAATAGTGTCCTGCATCACCTTGATCGGAGTCTTCACCCCGACCACGGTAGCCTCCTTGAGCACTATCGACGACTCCTCGATCTTGAGCGTGTCGAGTTTCACGTTCGAGCTGTTCACAGCCACATCCCGTTGAAGCCGGTTGTAGCCTATATATGTAGCTTCTAAAACATATTTTCCCTTGTTTACGCCTGTTATGCGGAACGAGCCGTTGACATCGGCTATCACACCTTTCACAAACGCGCTGTCCGACGCCTGGAGCAACCTTACCGTTGCGTCGGGCAGCGGCTCGCCCGCGCCGTCGGCTACTGTTCCGGTTATGTTATAGGCCATGGCTATGGCAGCCGTTGCCATGGCGGCGCCGGCCACAAAGTTTCGAAGTGAAAATCTCATCAGTCAGTTTTTAGTTGTTTGCCCTGCCGGCGATGCGGTCGCTTTCTCTGCCGAATGCACAGGCGGGCAGGCTGGTTATGTTGTTATCGGAAACCTTAATCTCTCATCGTTTCTCTTCCCCTCGGCTCCCTCCACGTTAAATTTGACACAAAGTTAGTCAAGAAGTAAAAAAACACAGGCTCTAAAAATCCCGAAATCACCTTTTTTGAGCATTCTCAACACTTTTTTACAGTGGTTGACCACCTTTTGCTGCTGGCTGCCGGAAAAACTAATGCGCACTGGCACATGGGGGAATCAAATTTCGGTTAACACAATTTAACGTGGGGGGGGGGTAGATTTTGACATTTCGAATATGCGAATGTTAAGGATTTTAAATAATTTTGTGCGTGATTG
>CAMWTV010000111.1 GCA_947177215.1 uncultured Muribaculaceae bacterium | reverse complement strand
GCCCATACATGATCGGCGGAATCATGCCGGCGGTCGATGTGCTGAAAAAGAAATCCGACTTTCTGCGCACCAACCCGTTTGACTTCTTCCTGTCGGTCGGGTTCGGATGCGATCTCTACCTACCCTATTTCAAACTCATTCCCGAATTGAAATTCTGCTTCGGCCTGACCGACGCCATCCGCCACGACCGTCCCGACCTGATCGACGACAACTACCGCCTCGGAGTTTCAAACTCGATCAAGCGGGCCACAAGCCAGATGGTGGTGCTTACTTTCTATTTCGAATAACAAACCTCACCGACACAGTGACTGACAATAGTAGACCGACATTCAAAACATCGCTGCTGACAGCCAGACTATTGCTGGCCGTCATCGCCGTCATCATGATTCCGGTAAAACTATCGGCCCAGTCTGACGTGCAGCTGACTCAATATTTTACCCTGCCCAACTATTACAACGCCGGAGCGATCGGCACAACCGACCTGCTGAAAATACGCGCCGGATCGCGCATGCAGTGGGTCGGGATAAAAAACGCCCCTACATCGTTTCTCGCCGGCGCGGAAATGCCGTTCAAGCTGTTCGGCAAACGTTTCGGCGCAGGCCTGATAATGCAGCAGGAAAGCATGGGTCTTTACAAAAACATGACCCTCGGCGCCCAGATCGCCTACAAGCTGCCACTGTTCAAAGGCAACCTGTCGATAGGCGCCCAGATCGGCTTCATCGACCAGTCGTTCAAAGGGTCGGAAGTCTATATACCCGACGACGACGATTACCACCAGAGCAGCGACGACGCCATTCCGCAACAGGACATACGCGGAAACGCATTCGATGTCGGAGCCGGCATCTATTACACCCACCGTTGGTTCTGGGCCGGCCTGTCGGCAACACACCTCAACTCGCCGTCGGTGAAACTGAACGCCGAAAGCGGTCAGGACTCCAACGAGCGCAACTATGAGTTCCAGATGGGGCGCACCCTATATTTTATCGCCGGGAGCAATATTCCGATAAAAAACACGTTATTTGAAGTGATGCCGTCGGTGCTTGTGAAATCTGATTTCACCTTTACCACAGGCGAGCTTACGGCCCGTTGCCGTTATAACAAATTCCTGACCGCAGGTCTGGGATACCGCTGGAAAGATGCCGTCTACGCTGTCGCTTCGGTCGAATTCAAAGGGTTCTATCTGGGCTACAGCTACGACTACCCCACCTCGGCCATAGCCCGCGCATCGTCGGGCAGCCATGAGATCTTTGCAGGCTACAGCCTCAAGCTCGACCTGTCGGATAAAAACAAAAACCGGCACAAAAGCATCAGGATAATGTAACACCACGCAGGGCCATACGGTTCACCGCCCCCTGCCGCCGCCGGCAAGGCGCACAACAACATCAACAAGAATTTACAAGAGGAATTCACCATATGAAGAAAAACGGTTCGTTATACATTCTGCCGCTTCTGGCAGGCGCGATGTTAGCTTCGTGTGCTGCCGGGCGCAGCAGCTCGGCCGGCGGCGAAGTCACCGGCGTCGGAGGCACATCGTGGGCTGAACCCACACCTTACGGCATGGTGCTCGTGAGCCGCGGATCCATGGAAATGGGCCCGCAGAAAACCGACAGCGCCTGGAATCTCGCAGCCGACCCGAAGGGGATGTCGGTCGACGCTTTCTGGATGGATGAAACAGAAATCACCAACTCGAAATACAAGCAGTTTGTGTTCTGGGTGCGCGATTCCATCATCCGCGAACGTCTCGCCGACCCTGCCTATGGCGGCAACGAAGAGTTCAAGATCGAGGAAGACCGGGAGGGAAATCCGGTGACTCCCTATCTGAACTGGAACAAGCCCATACCCTGGCGCAATCCCAACGAAGACGAAGCCCGCGCCATCGAGAGTGTCTACCGCACCAACCCGATAACCGGAGCTCGTGAGCTTGATCCCGAACAGCTCAACTACCGTTACGAGGTGTTCAACCACACTGAGGCGGTAAAACGCAAGAACCGCCTTAATCCCCGCCGGCGCGAATACAACACCGACCGTCCGGTTCCGACCGACATCCCGGTGATATCGAAAGACACGGCCTTCATCAACGATGAGGGGGAGATAATCCGTCAGACTATAAGCCGCGGGCTTACAGGCGACTATGACTTTCTCAATACCTACATCGTCAATGTCTATCCCGACACTACAGTGTGGGTCAACGACTTCGAGAACGCCTATAACGAGCCTTATGTGAGAATGTATTTCAGCCACGGAGGATACAGCGAATATCCCGTTGTGGGTGTGAGCTGGGAACAGGCAAACGCCTTCTGCAACTGGCGCACAGACTTCCTGAAACGCGCTCTCGGCAAGGAAGGTGTCTACATCGAGCCTTACCGCCTCCCCACCGAAGCCGAATGGGAATTCGCGGCCCGTGCCGGCGAGAACAACAACATGTTTCCCTGGGAAGGCGACCTCCCCATCAGCGAGGACAAAGGGTGTTTCTATGCCAATTTCAAGCCGAACGACGGCAACTACGTAAAAGACGGACACCTGATAACATCGCGCGTGGGAACATACTCGCCAAACGATTTCGGCCTCTATGACATGGCCGGAAACGTGAGCGAATGGACTTCGACAGCCTATACCGAAGGGGTGTCGAAACTCACCAACGACCTCAATCCGGAATACCGCTACAACGCCGCCGAAGAGGATCCATACAAAATGAAGCGCAAGATTGTGCGCGGCGGCTCATGGAAAGATATCGCCCACAATGTGAGGAGCGACATCCGCATGTGGGAATATCAGAACGAGCAGCGCTCCTATATCGGATTCCGCTGTGTGCGCACCCAGATAGGGTTTGCCCGCGGCCAGCAGCTAAACAAAAAGAAATAACGAAACCGGCAGCCGGTGTCGCCGATCACCTCCCCGACGCCAAGGCTACAATCCACGTTTGACTTCTACCACCTTTAACAACCACAATGGGAAAGATCAAAACATATAAGCGCGGCTTAGGCGCATTCATTTCAAGCGAGAAGGGACAGCGTTTCTTTAACTTCGCCTATTCGATAGGCGCGGCCATCGTTATCTGGGGCGCACTGTTCAAGATTCTGCATCTTCCCGGCGGCAACTTCCTTCTGTCGCTCGGCATGGGCACCGAGGTTTTCATGTTCATGCTCACCGCATTCGACAAGCCCGCCCGCGACTACAAATGGGAAAAAGTCTTTCCGGTGTTCGAGACAGGAAACCCCGAAGACCGTCCGGAATTCAAATCCGGATCGGGAATAAACGTAATCGGCGGCGTTGCCGGCGCCGGAATCCAGCAGGGATCCCCGGCCCTGGGGCAGACGGTAGCCCCGGTATTGTCGGCCGGCCCCTCGCCGGCCGAGGTCATGGGCAAGGTGACCGAAGCCACCCAGACCTATCTCGACCGCATAACCGAAATGACCAACGAGCTTCAGCGCCTTCACGAAACCACAAGCGCGCTCAACAAGGTCAGCGACGTGCTGCTTGACTCCTACAAGGCTATAACCGAAAATTCGGCCAATATCACCGAAAGCTCGCGCGGCTATGTGGCCCAGATGGAAGATCTGAACCGCAATATCGGTGGCCTTAACACCATCTATGAGATCCAGCTCAAGAGCGTGGCCTCGCAGCTCGACTCCATCGACCGTGTGAACCGCGGCATCAAAGATATCCGCGACATGTATGAGAAATCATCGTCGACCAGCGCCCGCTACTGCGAGGAGACCGAGAAGATGGCACGTTACATGCAGCAGCTCAACGGTGTCTACGAAAAGATGATCACCGCCATGACCATCAACATGTATCGCCCGATGGTAAACCCCAACGACATCCCCACCCCGCCTCCCGCTCCGGATCAGCAGTAACCCGCACAGAAAAGGCTGCGCCTGTCCTGACACACATCCCGAAGAGAGAGATCCGGCAAACAGAAACAACTCAAAAAACCTATAACACAGACCTATGGGTAGCAACAACACAAGGCTTTCACCGCGACAGAAGATGATAAACCTGATGTATATCGTCCTCACCGCCATGCTGGCCCTTAACGTGTCGAGCGACGTGCTCAACGGTTTCACCCAGGTGGAAGAGGGGCTTACCCGCACCAACAACAACGTGGAGGAGCGCAACGCCGCCATACTCCACTCGCTCGAGACCTTCGCCGCGCAAAACCCCGACAAAGGCCAGAGATGGTTTGACAAAGCCTCTGAAGTGCGCCGCGTGACCCAGGGGGTTTACAACCATATCGACTCGCTCAAACAGCTCATCGTGATCGAAGCCGACGGCTCCGACGGCGATGTGGCCAACATTCTCAACCGCGACAACCTCGAGGCGGCCTCATATGTGATGCTTTCAGGCACACACCCCAGAGGCGAGAAACTCCGTCAGGAAATCGAGAGCTATTGCGGTTATATCGCATCGCTGATGCCCGACACCCTGAAACGGGCCACAATCGAGAAAGCCTTGTCAACCGATCCGGTGCTGCGCAAAGGCACACTCGGCAAGCAGTCGTGGGCCGAATCGAAATTCGACAACCAGCCTGTAGTGGCGGCTGTGACACTTCTGACAAAGCTTCAGAACGATGTGAAATATGCCGAAGGTGAGGCCCTTTCCACCCTGCTCGCAAACGTCGACGCAGGCGATGTGCGCGTGAACGAGCTCAACGCCTTCGTAATTCCCCAAAGCCGATTCGTTATGCGTGGCGGAAAATATTCGGCCAACATTGTTCTGGCAGCGGTCGACACCACCGCACGCCCCGAAATCTATGTGAACGGCACAAAACTGGGCAACGACCGCGGTCTTTATGAAATAAATCCCGGCTCTACAGGCTCGTTCGACTACTCGGGCTATCTCGAGGTGCCTCATGGCGACGGTTCAGTAACACGCCACCCCTTCAAGTCGGCCTACACGGTCATAGAGCCTACGGCAACCGTATCGGCAACCATGATGAATGTGCTTTATGCCGGCATCGACAACCCGATTTCAATCTCGGTTCCCGGAGTGGCCACACAGACCGTATCGGCCTCGATGACAAACGGCACACTCACACGCAGCGGCGACCACTGGGTGGCCCGCCCGCCGAAAGTGGGCGAGGAAGCGGTTGTATCCGTGACAGCCGAGATGGACGGACGCCCCATGAAGATGACCGAAACCAGATTCAGGGTGCGCAAGCTTCCCGATCCAACCCCCTACATAGCTTTCAAGGATAACAACGGCAATACCTCCCACTACAAGGGAGGAGGCAAAGGGTTGCCGAAAACATATCTCCTCGCAGCCCCCGGCATCGAGGCGGCCATTGACGACGAACTGCTCAACATACAGTTCAAGGTGCAGAGCTTCGAGACCGTGTTTTTCGATTCGATGGGCAATGCTATTCCAGAAGTGTCAGACGGCGCCCAGTTCTCGCAGCGCCAGAAAGACTCGTTCCGGCGCCTGAGCCGCGGCAAGCGCTTCTACATTTCACGCGTGAAGGCTGTCGGGCCCGACGGAATTACCCGCGACCTCGCTCCGATCGAGGTGATAGTAAACTGATTAAACACTTACTGCAATGAAGTTATTGACAAAATATGCAATCACGGCCCTCACGCTGTTCTCGACAACGGCCGGAGCCTTCGCGCAGGACACCACCTCAAGCTCTTCGTCGTCGGTTGTGCGCCGTCGCGGGGGCGACAGCGACCGCAACCGGAGCGAACAGACATCGCCCGGCGTGACCGACCGTATGCAGCAGTTCTACCGGCAACAGGAAACAAGCGACGCCGACCGCATGTGGATGCGTGTCATCTATCGCGACCTTGAGCTTGACAACCCCAAAAACGCCGCGCTCTACTATCCGGAAGATGTGATCGACGGGCAGGAGAACCTGTTCCGCATAATCATGCGTCTGCTGGCCGATAACCGCATCGCGGCATATGAGTATCTCGACGGCAAAGAGATATTCACCGACCAGTACAAGCTTAAAGTGCGCGACATGCTCGACCGCTTCCACGTTATTTACAGCGAGGCGAAAGGATCGACCGAAAAAAATCCGCGCTACACCATCGAAGAGAGCGATGTGCCGGCCAACGAGGTGCTTTCATACTACATACTCGAACGCTGGGAGTTTGACTCGCGCACAAACAAGACACAGCGCCGTGTCGAGGCTATGTGTCCGGTGCTGCACCGCTCCGACGATTTCGGAGGCGATGCGGTGCGCTATCCGATGTTCTGGGTCAAGCTCGACGCGCTGCGTCCGTATCTGTCGCAGCAATACATCTTCATCGACGACGACAACAACCTGCCGCGTTACACCTACGACGACTTTTTCACGCTGTCGATGTATGACGGCGACATCTACAAGACCCGCAACCTCACCAACAAATCGATGATGCAGCTTTTCCCCGACCCCGACGACAGGAAACGGGCTCAGGACAGCATCCAGAACCGCCTCGACACCTTCGACAAAAACATATGGGTGCCGTCGCGCGAAGAGGTGATAGCTGCACGCGAAGCCCGCGAGGCTGCTGAAGCGGCAGCCCTGGAAGCCGAGGCCGCCAAAGACGAGATTGCCTCGCGCGACGGAAACGCCACCGAGGAGAAAGAGGCCGAGACCACAGTCCGTTCATCACGCTCGAAACGCGGTTCGGCCACAAAGGCAGAAACGAAGAAGACAACAAAACCGAAAGCCAGGGCATCCAAGCCCAAGGCTCCGAAATCGTCGTCTTCGAACGCGGTGCGCTCAGTGCGCAGACGCAAATAGCGGTCAGAAGCCGCCTGAAAGCAGAAGCGGCGTCCGTCTTACCTTAACCGTAACCTATCACCAAAAAACAGATCACCTAAGAGTGTAAACTCGTCTTCTGAAGCTGTGCCGTAACTGGATTTACGGTGCAGCTTCTTGTTTACAGCTCTAAAACCGTGCCCGAAAGGCACGACAGCACATCACCCCACGGCATTTTTCCACCGAAACAAAATTAAAACAGACATTTTGTCCGTTTTTAAGCTTTTTTTATTACCTTTGTCATCATTCCACCTCTCTCTGATGGCCATAGCTGAATCAATCAATAAAATAATCACAATTATGAAGCAATCATTACTCATCAGCCTGACCTTGTGCGCAGCAGGTGTTTTAACGCCGGCACAATCTTGGGGAGCACCTGTTTCGATCGCTGCATCGATTCCGGCCACACAAGAGGAGTTCGAGCAGCAGTGGACAAGCGTGCCGGCCGAAGGTGGCGAAGAAACCTGGGTCTGGGACAACTCAGACGAGGCAAACGGCCCAAGAGCGGTCACAGGTGTGCCATCGACCACCAAAGGCCCGGTTCTTGTC
>CAMWTV010000110.1 GCA_947177215.1 uncultured Muribaculaceae bacterium | reverse complement strand
CCCTCTAACGGTGTGCCTGTTTTCGGCCTGACTGCCGGTCTCCCCTCTACCCTGCGCGGCATTGTCGGCTCTCACGGCATGGTATTCGGCCTTGACCACTTCGGCGCATCGGCCCCCTACAAGGTGCTCGACGAAAAATTCGGCTTCACGGCACAGAACGTGCTTGAGCAGGTTCTCCGTTTCCTCGGCCGCATCTGATCATATTATATCGGCGGAGAACCGGCGCATCCGGCCCTCCGCCGATAAAAAAAACAGAAAAAAGCCGCACCACAGAACTTCTCACGCGGCTTTTTGGTTATAATATCAGAAAAGTTTTAAAAAAAGGTATTATTCAGCCCTTTTCGGCCAGGTTATTCACATTTATGGCAAATAAACGAGTCCAAGTGTGAAATAATTGAAAAAAAATATATACCTTTACACCCAAATTTCGCCGTATTTGTTAGACTTAGGTCGAGAGCGGCCTAAAGGCGATGGATTCCGACTCTGATTCCTGTCAGGAACTCTCCCATCAGCCTCTACTCAGACTCGGAAAAAGGACAAGGGAATAAATAAAAACTTTCATATATATCAACAAAACGTTTTTACTTTATCTATGAAAAAGAGTTCGATTTTCGCATTAGGCTTCGCCCTGCTCGCAGGTAGCGCTATGGCCCAGAATGCACAGGAAGTGACCTACGTTGAGGATCCCTCGCAGGGCTACCTGTTCAACAAGTTCTCAAGCAACTGGTTTATCCAGGCTGAAGGCGGTGTTGCCGTCGGTTTTTCACATTTTGACTCAGAGCGCAACGTCGGCGACCGCTTCGCTCCCGCTGCCAAGCTCTATGTCGGCAAATGGTTCTCGCCCATCCTCGGTGCCCGCATCGGTGGCGACTTCACCTCAATCAAAGGTGTGACCCAATTCCCCAACGCACTCGGTTCACAGCCCTGGGAAACCCCGATCGAAGGCAACCACTACAAGGACAAAGTAAACTACTTCGGTGCTTCGTTCGATGTAATGTTGAGCCTTACCAACTGGTGGTGCGGCTACAAGCCCAACCGCGTTTACAACGCTTACATCTATGCCGGCGGCGGTCTCTACTGGCCGATGACAAAACAGGCCGATGGTGCTGACTACAAATGGAAATATGCCAAGGATCGTTCTATCATGATCCGCGCCGGTCTCAACCAGGACTTCAACCTGAGCCGCCACTTCGCTCTCGGTCTTGACCTTCGCGCTACCGCGCTCGACAACCACACCGACAAAGACAACGGCACTCTGCTCGTTGGCGAAGTTCTTCTCAGCGCAACCTACAAATTCGGCAACAGCGAATGGCACGCTCCCGTGGTTCCCGTTTGCCCCCCTGCTGAAAACTGCGACGAATACCGCGCTCGCCTCCAGGCTGCCGATGCCCGCATCGCCGACCTCGAGTCTCAGCTCAAGGCTTGCCTTAGCCGTCCCGTTGAGAAGCAGGTTGTTACCAAGGCTCCCCTTGCAACAATCTACTATCCCATCAACGTTTACCGTCTGACTTCAGTTGACCGCAAGGTGCTTCAGTCTGTTGCTGCCGTAATGAATGGCGACACCAGCAAGAAATACACCCTCACCGGCTGGGCCGACAACTACACCGGTACCGACGCTTACAATGCACGTCTTCGTGAAAACCGCGTTAACACCGTTAAGAACCAGCTCGTTAAATATGGTGTAAACGCTTCTCAGATGAACGCTACCACCAACAGCGGCAACCGTGTTGACCTCGGCGACAAGTGCCTCACTCTCGACCGTTGCGTAACAATCGAGGTTGCTGAATAAATTTCAGACACAACGATTACTGAATAAAGGCGCCCCGTTCTGCTTCAATGCAGGGCGGGGCGTTCTCATTTCACATAGCGGCGACTCCACCCCGCATTTTTCGGCAACGCGGCCTCCGGCCCGTTTCATGAGGCGCTTTCTAATTGAAAGAAGTTGGCTCAAAGTTTGGTCAGTCAAACGAAAAACGCTACTTTTGTATCATCTAAGCGAGAGCGCTCGCCCCCACATTCAGCTCTTCGGGTCAACCTCCTGCCAATAAGCCTCCTACACCTTATCGGCATAACCGGTGAATCCGTTGGGCTTGATGCTGATGTTAACATGTTCAGGAGAGATCGGGTTAACCAGGCTTCACCCGCAGTCCAATCTATCAAACGGCCAATAGCCGATTGTGTCACCTTACGTCTCTCATAACCGCTTCCAGGCTCATCCCGGATCCCTGCCCAACAATAAGGCTCGATCTTTAACTCAAAATCATAATAAAAAACTACTCAATTATGAAAAAACATTTACTTTCATTATCCCTGGCGCTTTGCATGGGTATTGGAGCCAATGCCGACACCTATTCGTTGGTAACTGACGCCTCCACTCTGGCAGCCGGCGACAAAATCATTATCGCCACAGATTCTTATGCTCTTGGCACAACTCAAAACAAAAATAACAGAGCGGCTGTTAGCATCACAGTCAGCAATAACAAGATCACAGATCCAACGAAAAGTGTTGAGATCATCACTCTTGAGGAAAGCACAGATGCAAACTATCCTTGGACTCTGAAAGTCTCAAACGGATATCTATATAATCCATCTGCAAACAACTATCTTAGAACGAGTGAATCCGCACCTGCAACAGGAGGAGTCTTTAACATCACCATTGACGCTAGCGGCCAGACACAGATTGTTACAAACCGTGTAAATGGCGGAACGTCCTATGAAATCAAATACAACAGTACCAATAACCTTTTTGCATGCTATTCTAAAGGACAAACTCCTGTGTCGATTTACCGCCTGGATGTTCAGGACACTCCCGATCCGTCAATTGTTCTGCCTGAGTTCACTATCGCTGACAACGACTGGCTTGACAAAGCTTCAAACACCGTTTACAAAGGCGCTCAGGTAACTATCTCTGCCCCTGCCGATGCAACCGACTGGATCATGGGCTATTCTATAAACGGCGGCGAGGAACAAGTGGCTGAAAGCGCTGTTACGCTCACCATCGACGACGATTGCACAATCACAGCCTACATCGACGATGAGGCCAACGTGGTTACAAAATCTTTTAACGTAGCAACAATCGCACCCCTCACCATCACACCCGCATTCGGAGCAGTAGCAGAAGGCACCGAAGTGACAATTGCATGCGACACTGAAGATGCAACCATCGAGGTGATGCTTGGTGAGAATATTCTTGAAGGCACTTCGTTCACTGTTACAGAGCCTGTTTCTGTATATGCTGTAGCCTCACATCCCCGCTACAAAGGAGAATCCACTCTCGAAGGCGAGTTCACCATCAAACAAGTGCCTACCAACTTTGTAGTTGACGTTCTCACAAAAGAGACTTTTGTAGGCGACGCACAAGATTCAAATGCTTATGCTACATATTCATATACCTCGGAGATAACCGGCATTGTTTACTCTGCCCAGATGGCAACCGGAAACAGTTCCATTCAGCTTAGATCAAAAAACAGCGAGTCAGGAATCGTTGTTACTGAAAACAACCGTAACTATACCCTCTATTCTGTTGAAGTTGAATGGAATTCCAACACCGCCAATGAAAGAACCCTTGACTTCTATGGCAAAGATGTAGCTTATAGCGATCCCAAGAATCTCTATAACACCGATTCAAACACAGAAGGGGCAGGAAATAAAATCGGATCACTCGTTTATGGAACATCGACATCGTTTGATGCGGAAACCGCTTACGAGTTTATCGGCCTTCGCTCTAAGGACGGTGCTCAATACATCTCCAAGATAACACTCTACTGGGTTCCCGCAGAAAGCCCTGTTGCACCTGAAGTTCCCGAAGTGAAGATCAACGGCGAGGTATTGACCAACTTCAACGGAACTCAGCAGATTGACGCCGATGAAATCGAGATCAGCTTTACTGAAACCGAAGGCCACAGCATCTACTACAAACTTGACGACGGTCTGCTCGTAGCTGCCGAAGCTGAGACTACCGACGATGGCTTCACGAAATATGACGCTGCTACCCCTGTTAAAATTTCAGGCTCAAAAACTCTGTCGTTCTACTCGCAGAACGATGCCACAGGCGCCAAGAGCGATGTTCGGGTGCTGAAATTCGACGTGAGCACCGGCATCGAGAGCGTTGTGGCCGACGGCGAGAATGGCGTTGTTGAATATTTCAACCTCCACGGCGTTCGCGTTGACAACCCCGCCAACGGCCTCTATATCCGTCGTCAGGGCAACAGCGTTGAGAAAGTTATTGTGAAATAAAGCATAGTCTCTGCCACACTGCAGGGCTACGCCACTGACAAAACCGCCCCGGAAGTCTCTTTTATGGCTTCCGGGGCGATTTCATTCTGACAGGCCGCACGTGAAAGGCGCGAGCCCCCCTTTCGGTTTTTCAGGATTATTGGTATATTTGCAAAAGTAACCTATACAGACACAAGATATGGCGAATGTAAAAATTGAGGAAGGATGGAAAACGGCGCTTGCCGATGAATGGGAGGCACCCTACTTCAACGAACTGACACAATTTGTCAGCGCGCGCTATAAGGAAGCCCGCATCTATCCTCCGGGAAGCCGCATTTTCGCCGCGTTCGATTCATGCCCATACCACAACGTCAAAGCCGTGATTCTGGGGCAAGACCCCTATCACGGCCCCGGACAGGCCAACGGCTTGTGTTTCTCAGTGAATCCGGGTGTAGCGCTACCCCCCTCGCTCAAAAACATATTCAAAGAGGTCGAGGCCGATACAGGCGCGCCTGAACCTGCCGACGGCGATCTGAGCCGCTGGGCGAATCAGGGCGTGCTGCTGCTCAACGCCACCCTCACCGTCGAGGAGCATCGCGCCGGCTCGCATCAGGGCAAAGGGTGGGAAACTTTTACCGACCATGTTATCGAGACCCTCTCCCGCACACGCGAGCATATCGTGTTCATTTTGTGGGGAAGCTATGCCATAAGCAAAGCAAAACTCATTGACCGCACAAAGCATCTGGTGCTCACTTCACCCCACCCCTCACCGCTGTCAGCACACCGCGGCTTCTTCGGCAACCACCACTTTTCAACCGCCAACGCCTATCTCGCCAGCCATGGGATAACCCCTGTGAGATGGTAACACCCAACAGAGACACCTCGACCCGACATGAACCTACGAGCAACATTCACAGCAGTTCTGAGTCTCATGCTTGCCTGCGCGATCAATCTGAAATCATATGCCTCAGGCAACACTATGACCGGAATCTTCGACCCTGATTTCCGCACACTCACCATAAATCTTGACGGAAACCGGCTCGCGCCCCCGGTAATCACACTTGGATCTGCCGACAGGCTTGTAATAGGCTTCGACGCCCTTCATGAAGACCGCGACTATCTGCGATATTCAATCTATCACTGCGATGCCTCATGGAAAATCTCCGATCTTGTCGACAGCGAGGTGTTTGACGGCTTCAACTATTCCGATGTGAGCGACTATGCCTTTTCGCGCTCTACATCCACTCATTACGTTCATTACACCATCACTTTGCCCGACAGCAATTTCAGTTTCAGACTGTCGGGAAACTATCTTCTGCAGGTGTATTATGAAGACGATCCCGACAACATATTGCTTCAGGCCAGATTCATGGTCTCGGAGGGTGTGGCAAACATCACCGGCAATGTGACCTCTCGCACAGACATCGATTACAACGGCTCACACCAGCAGCTCGAATTCGAGGTCGACCTCAACCGCTATGCGGTGCGCAATCCGTTCACCGACCTGAAAGTAGCTGTGACTCAGAACGGGCGTGCCGACAATGGCGTCATGATAACCCATCCGGCACGCGTTAACGGCACTTCGGCCATATACGAACACATCAACGCGCTCATCTTCCCGGCCGGAAACGAATACCGCCGAATCGAAACCGTGCAGATGACATATCCAGGCATGGGTGTGGAGTCGATCGAATATCATGCCCCGTTCTATCATCATATCCTGGGCGTTGACACCCCCAGGTTTGCAAAAAACTATACCTACGACTCCACGCAACACGGCCGTTATTTCGTCAGGGAATACAATTCATCAAGCTCCGACACCGAAGCCGACTATTCGGTGGTGCATTTTCTGCTCGACAAGCAGCCGGTGCCCGATATGGACATCTATCTTGACGGCGATTTCACCGGCCGCCACTTCGACGAAAGCTCGAAAATGATCTACGACCCCTCGGCCGAAATATACCACAAGGAGATGCTGCTTAAACAGGGGGCATACAACTACCAGTATCTGGCCATGCCACGGCAAGAGGCAAAAAAAGCCTCCCCTCCGTTTGCCAACGGCATTGAAGGGAAGGCACTGACTTCTGTTGTCGAGGGCGATTTCTACCAGACCGTTAACGAATATCTGGTAGCGGTCTACTATCGCGCCCCCGGCGAACGATATGACCGGCTGTTGGGCTACACCCTGCTCTTTTCAGGAAGCTGACCGGTCGCGGAAAATCACACGCTCCCCCCGGCACCGCCCCCTTCGTAATCAGGCGTTATGCTTGTCGATAGCCTCGGAGATCGAATTGAAAATCTCGTCGACCGATCCAGAGCCGTTGATCTGCCGGTATTTACCCTCTTTTATATAAAAGTCGCGCAAAGGGGTGGTCGACTCATGATAAACCTTCAGACGGTTGGTTATCGTCTCGGGATTGTCGTCAGCGCGTCCGGTCTGCTGGCCGCGGCGCAGCATGCGTTCAACCAGCTCCTCCTCCGGAACCTCCAGACCTATCACATGGTGAATCTTATCGCCGCGACGCTCCATAAAACGGTTCAGAGCCTCGGCCTGCGGAATTGTGCGGGGGAAACCGTCGAGAATGACCCCCTCTTTAGCCTTGGGCTCGCTGTCAACTATCTCCTCAAGAATCCTGATCATAAGCGAGTCGGGAATCAGCTGACCCTGACTGATATAAGTCTTTGCAATCTGCCCGACCGGAGTTTTGCGTGCGATATGGTCGCGAAGAACCTCTCCTGTCGAGATATGGAGAAGCCCATACTTCTCGATAATTTTTTCACTCTGAGTGCCCTTTCCGCTGCCGGGGGCACCGAATATTACTACATTCATTTTTTATCTTAAAAATCGACCGCCTGTGGCAATCATGTCTGACAGCCGCAGGCACAAATGATCAGCCTTCATCGCCCGGCCCCGGAAAGAGGCCTGGCGATTCACAGCCGCTAAACCTTTTTATAATTCATTCAGCTAATTCATTCAGCCTGCTCCTTGAGCACATATATGTCCTGAAGGTTGCGTGCAAGACCGTCGAGATCAAGTCCGTAGCCGATAATAAACTTCGGCGGGATGGAGAATCCCACATAGTCCTGAGTCTTAAACACATCTCCGAGGCCACGAGACGTAGAGGAATATCGTAGGCCGTCGT
>CAMWTV010000109.1 GCA_947177215.1 uncultured Muribaculaceae bacterium | reverse complement strand
CAAACGTAAACCAGAAGATAAAAAACATTATCATCAGAAATATCGGGAAGCCAAACAGACGGTTGGTGACCAGTGCATCGATTATGTGGGTGGCATCGGCTTTCTCCGCCGGCTGCTGCGACAAGGTTTCGGCCAGCGCTCCGGCTATGAATCCATATTTCTCTGCGGCAATCATCGACGAGATGTCTTCGTCAGGATGCTGTTTAAGCAGATCTGCAATCTTATGGTCTCTTATATCCAGAATCTCTTTCTCCTTCGCAGTTCCCCCAAGCGCAGCTTCAGCCTCCTTATCACCTTCAAGAAGCTTTATGGCGAGATAACGGGGTGAATAATGCGGATTTACCGATTTATCACTCTTTATGGCATCCTTTATCTCGCCGAGAGCGCTCTCAAGATCCTGATTCAGACGCACATGCACATGACGCACAACACGATTGCGCCGCTCATAGACACTGATTATCGTATCAAACAGATCGGCAACACCTTCGCCTGTGCGGCTCACTGTCGGCACCACCGGAACTCCTATCATCTTTCCCAGCTCCTCATACTCCAGCACCGTCCCCGATGCACGCATCTCATCAAACATATTCAAGGCTATCACCATCGGATAGTCCATGTCGATTAGCTCTGTCGTGAGATAAAGATTACGTTCCAGATTCGAGCCGTCCACAACGTTCACGATCACATCGGGATTATTGTCACGCAGATAACTTCTGACATAGCGCTCTTCAGGCGAATATGCCGACAGGGAATATGTGCCCGGAAGGTCTATGATATTGAACGTGTATCCACCCTGACGGAACATGCCTGTCTTAGCATCGACTGTCACACCGCTGTAATTGCCCACATGCTCCTGAGCTCCGGAAGCGATGTTGAACAGAGAGGTCTTGCCGCAGTTCGGATTCCCGATAAGGGCCACATTTATAACCCTGCTTCTATGCTCATAGCCTGACACCACTGCATCAGCTGTCTCCTCAAGACATTCACTGGCACCCGGATGCTCCCCTGATACGGTTTTGTTCGATTCCACGGGCATGATCTCAATCATGGAGGCCTCGCTGCGACGCAACGACACCTCATAACCCATAAGGCTGTATTTCACCGGATCTTTAAGCGGCGCCGACAACACACATGTTATCTCACGCCCTTTGACAAACCCCATCTCCATGACTCGTTTTCTAAACGCGCCATGGCCAAGTGTCTTTACAACAATTGCAGATTCACCAGTCTTTAAATCGGACAATCTCATATTATCACAATACTATTTTCCTTGTTCCCCCGAAATATAAGCACAAACGCATAACAATTCACCAGGGCATTCATTTTCAGTGCAAATATCGCAATTATTATCCGCACAGGATGTGCCTTATGTGAAATGGATTTGAATAATAACACTATTTAACACAACAACGACTCCTTTTGCGGCTGAAAAGACCGCCACAAAAAGGAGTCGTTATGCGTATAATGAGAACTCAGCGTCCTGACTCTTCTACAAGCCTGAGTATCCGCTTCGACAGAAGCTTCTCAGCCAAAAGGTCTTCGAGCGTCAAATGCATTCTGTAACGCCAGTAATGCCGCGATTCAGCCGGAACATTGATCTGCTCCTTGTAGGGATTGGCCCGACGCACCTTTCCGTCGATCGACAGCCAGTCCTGCAACGGAAGAATACAGAGCATGGCCGGCGACTGAAGATTGCTGTCAACAATTTTCTCGCAGATCCATGGCTCTGCGAAACATGGGGCCTCACCCGATTCATGGAGCATAGCGTTATAGAACCGCTGTGTGTTTGCTCTGTTTTCCTCCCACCACTGGCGAATTCCACCCATGTCATGCGTCGATGTCGTACATACCGAATAATACGGATAACGGGCCGGATCGCCAAACTCCATGCGAGGGTCTTTAGGCATACGCTGTATGTCGAGCGTCAGAATCTCAAGCGCGTTCATCACAGCCGGCACACAATCGGGAATCATTCCGAGATCCTCGGCACATGTCAGCATATCGGTGGCATCAGTAACAGCCGGAAGCTTCCACATTGCTTTGTCATACCAGAATGAGTTATGTCGACGATAGAAAAAGTCGTTATAAAGCCTGTCGAAACACCAGCGCTCATAATCATTCAGGCTGCGGTATGTGTAAGTATATTGAGCCGCAATCCGAGGATGATACGTTTCTTTCTGATAAGGATCTTCTATGAACAGCACCTGATCAACAAGACCCTGCAACCCGTTGCACAGTCGAGAGTTCTTTTCATCGGCAGGAAGGCTTTCAAAATAGCGCGATATCTGACGCTGAGTGGCAACCTCCTCACGCAACTTCAGCCGGCCGCAGCCCGCATCCATAAGGAAACGGTCTTTTGCCTCATTGGCATATTCCCCGAAGAAATCAGCTAAAAAGTATTCTTTTATGAACGGCGTTGTATGCGCCTCTTTGTCAATCCAGAAATCATAATCTCTTCGTAGCTCTTCTGCAGAGAACGGCAAAGCCGGATTGAACACACCCAGTAAGCCGTGCAACTGATCCATCGGAATCTGCCATATTCTGAAGAATCCAAGAACATGGTCAATGCGGTACGCATCGAAATACTCGGCCATCTTGCGGAAACGGGCTTTCCACCATGCAAAACCATCCCGGCTCATCTCTTCCCAGTTATAGGTCGGGAATCCCCAGTTCTGGCCAAGAACAGAGAAATCATCGGGTGGAGCGCCTGCCTGACAGTCGAGATTAAAAAGACGCGGAGAAATCCAGGCATCAACGCTGTCACGTGATATGCCGATAGGTATATCTCCTTTTATCGCCACACCGTGGGCATGGGCATATTCACGGGCCTGTCGCATCTGCTTTGCCAGGTTCATCTGAATCCAGTATATGTAATTCACCTGATGCTGATTCTCTTTTACAAAAGCATCTATCGCATCACTGTTGTAAACAGCATATCCATCCCATTTCGAAAATTCAGGAGTGCCAAACCGGTCGCGCAACACACAATATGCGGCATAGGGCTTAAGCCATTCCTCATTCAACGCCACATAGTTTTTAAACTCTTTCGTGCGCACAGCCTTCTTGCCGGAATCCTCGAAAAGCTCTCTGGTAAACTCATTTTTGGCATTGTTCACCCGCTCATAGTCAATCTCTTCAAGAGCATTGAGTTCTTTTGCAAGGTTATCGAAATATGCCTGTCGGTTTTTATCGGAAAGTGTGCCGAGCTCACTCAGCCGCAGATACATCGGATGTAAAGCGAAACAGGAGTTAGCATTATAGGGATACGAATCAGTCCACGTATGAGTCATCGTGGTGTCATTCACCGGAAGCAGCTGGATAAACCGTTGCCCGGTCTCTACCGCCCAGTCAACAAGTTTCCTTATATCACAGAAGTCACCTACGCCAAAATCATCATCTGACCTCAGAGAGAACACAGGCAATGCCACTCCGGCACCCCTCCATAAAGGTTTCGGATTAGCAAAACGCAGACCACTTACAACCGTACACATGGCCCCTGTGGCCGGACTGACAATCATACGGCGATTTGTGCCATTTTCCCAACCCTTTACCTGACGTGTGTCTTTTTTCAGAATAATGAATTTATATTCAAATTCAGCCGGCAGATCGCTGACCTTCAGAGCACAGCTCCATGTCGGGAAAAACGCATCGCTCATAATAACGGCCTTGTCGGCATTCCACTCTCCCAAAGCCTTACACGAACCGCTCACGGCAAGCACTTCATCCGGCGCTATCATAGGAGCATCGACATTCAACATCAACATCCCCGGAGAGGCCACAGGAGCTACAGCCCGGCTTATCCGTTTATACACACAATCGGAGAACACTACCGAATAGAACGGCTTATTCCACGGAAGATCACTCCATCGGTCAAAAATTTCAAAATCCCTGACACCCTTACCACCTCTGAACACATGTCCTTTACCCCACTCATGACGCTCAGTGCCATTATCACGCCGCACAATGTAGGAATACACAAAATCACCCGTCTCGTCAGGCAGAGATATTCTGGTTCTCCAAGTCTGGGCACCGTAGAGATCAAGTTTGATCGCATTGTCGGGATTACCGCCGCCAAGTTCCGGAATATTGCCTGTGATGTAGAGCGATTCACCCCACACTGTCCGGTAATCGATATTAAATGTCAAATCCATAAAATAGAATCAAAATGTTTAGTAAGATATAAGAAGATCTCGATTTAAGGTATAATTCAAAAAAACGGATTATGCTTCCGGCATGGCCGTTACCTTCGCAACGCCACCCCGGAAGCATATATATCAAAGCAGCTTGATGCTGATATAACGTTTCGGATTCCGCTTCACATCAATGAGGAGCGAATCAAGCGATGCGGCGCAGTTGTTGAGATTGTCATAGAGTTCCGCATCGTGTGTCAGCATTCCAAGCGATGAGTCAGGATTGTTGAGCGAAGCCGACAGAGTTTTCAGGTTCTCCGAAAGAGCCATGACATTATTCATCATTGAATCTACCGGCATGTCGTTGATCCTGGCTGAGAACTCCGCCAGATCGCCGCTCATGGCATTAAGGTTCTTTGTTATACCTCCAACATTGTTCATCACCGGCGGCAGCGATCCTGCGGTAGCATTAAGCTGACGCATTGTCTGCTCAAGATTAAGTGTTATGGCATCCAGACGCTTCACCGATGCCATAAGAGCCGGATCACCGACAACACGGTTGAGCGATGTCAGAAGTGAGTCTATTTTCGGAAAGATAGCAGCGACACCAGGCATAAGGTTCTGCGACACATTCTCCATCAACCCCTTGGCGGTCACACCTTCTATCTCATCTCCGACCTTATGATAGTTTTTTGAATCCGACAGATAGAGCACAACCGTCGACGTTCCGAGAATATCCTGTTCTATAACAGCTTTTGATCCCTCGGGAAGCTTCAGCGAGCGGTCAAGGCTCAGTTCCACTTTCACATGCCCGGGATTGTTGTACTCATAGTTTATCTCACGAACCAGTCCGACTTTGAACCCGTCAAGAGTTACCGGAGCTGAGTCTTGCAGACCGGCAGCATTTTCATAGACAGCATAATAGTAGTTGGCAGCCTTGAAAATGTTAACACCTTTCAGAAAATTGATCCCTATAAAAAGGATAAAAAGAGCAATGATGACACACAGGCCAATTGTAGCTTCTTTCTTTAGTGATTTCATTTGCTATAATTCAGTTTTGTTGTTAGCTTGTTAATAAATAGTTGAACCTCAGTTTGCTGCATACTTCCAAACGCAAAAACGCTAAGGTTTGATAAAATCTACCCTACGGCCACGCTCCATTTTCACTATGAATGCCTGTGGAAACGTCTTCTTGATCTTCGCCAGCAGTTTTTTTGCCTCACTTTGCGACGAAGCTTTCCCTACAGCATATTTATATAGCCCTCCGTCCCTGTAATATTCAACATCCTTGACCGATTTCAGTTCGGAAGAATTGGCGGGAAGAGGGGTCGCACTGGCCAGAATCTGCACATAATAGACAGGTTTGTCCGAATCCGATGAAATCTCAGGAATGACATCATCCCCCTTTTGAACTTGCACAACATCGGCCGACGAATTCTCTTCGACAGCCGGTGCAGCCTGCAGCACAGGAGCTGCCTCTTTCTGTGAAGCCTGTTTCCCTGCAACCGGAATGGCTCTGGCCGGCGGAAGCTGACGCCCGGTAACCTGTGAGCCATATGTATTCAGATATGCGCAGAAAGCATTATACAGCGATGTCACCATCGATTCCTGTCCGCCATCAGACGCCATGAATTTCTCTGATTTCGGATTGCATATAAAATCAAGTTCAACCAGGACAGAGGGCATTGAAGTGGCCCACAGCACCCAGAATCCCGCCTGCCTTACACCTTTGGGCACACGCCCGGCAGTTGTCGACAGCTCATGATGAACAGCATCGGCAAACTCTATGCTCTGGTCAAGACGTTTGTTCTGCGATAGTTCAAACACAATATCACTCTCAAGCGAGTTAGGATCGAAACCGGCATACTTCTCAGTGTGATCAGGCTCAAGTTCCATAACCGCATTCTCACGCTTGGCAACGGCAAGATTTTCAGCCGTTTTATGTAATCCGAGCGTATAGACCTGACACCCCTCTATTATACGTCGGTTTTTGTTGCGCTTGTCGACCGAATTGATATGAACAGAAATAAACAGATCTGACTTGGCATTGTTCGCAATTGCAGCCCTCTCGTTAAGAGGAATAAAAACATCCTTGTCGCGCGTATAGACCACATCAACATCATCGAGCCGTTCCTCAATAAGGCGACCGAGCTTACGCACAACTGCCAGAGTCAATGTTTTCTCATTCGTTTTTTCACCGATAGCGCCATAATCATGCCCTCCATGACCTGCATCAAGTGTAACAACGAAATTCTTTGCCGCCAATGGCATTAACGCCGTAAGCAGCAAAGATATAAGCGCCACAAATCTGGGTGTATATATTCGGCAGGTCTTGTAAAAGCCCATTTTGCAATCAATCTAATTACTCACAAAATTACAAAAATTTCCGTTAACAGCCAATTTAGGCTCGAAAAGGCAACTAAATGCGCCAAAAGCTCCAACCTGCATCTCAGTCACCTCAGTGACACACCTCCCCCGATCCTCCAGGCCAACCCCATTGTAACATTACTCTTACCTTCCGTTATGCGAGTCAACTATACGAAATATCAGAAGTTTTGGAGCCTCCGAGGGCTAATCTGCGTTATGGAACTCATTTTGATGGGTCAAATTCCTGCTTTTAACTGATTGATTTGAGTGCAGACACGGTTTATATGATCTAATCCATATAAGAGCGAATTGCTGTCAATATCCATCCACGAAAACAATGTCTTTATTTTGGAATATATATTTATCACATAGGAAGTATCTATTGTTGACGTATTTGTTGCAAAACATATATTCTCGTGGTGCGCAATACGGTTTCGCAAGGAATTGACCTTATCAAGCTCATTGAAAATGTAAGTCTGATTATACTGCATCTCTCTCGATGAACGGGGTTTATTGGGGAATATCGAGAGAAGATTACGCCCGGTCACCCTATATTGTATCGGCGAGAACATATACTTCCAGATACCAAATTCCATTTCAGCCAATAGTTTGGGGTGGCTATATGAATGGGATTGTATAAGTTTGCGATGAGCAAAGGTTATAATATCACGTGTCTTTCTCAAAATCGGCTCGGAAAACACTCCGTCTGGCATAATTGAATCTCTCAGCCAATCCGCCCCAAGATTATCGCTAAGCTTACGGTCAATAGCATTACGTAGCGCAACCTCGAAGCAGCTTACAATGGTAAACATTTCCTGTGAAATCTGTAGATTGTAGCGATAGAGCGTCATAGCCTTACGAGTGTCGCCACCGCAGGCTGTCAGATGCGGTTCCATCCATTTGGCGGACATTATTTTTTGAAAA
>CAMWTV010000108.1 GCA_947177215.1 uncultured Muribaculaceae bacterium | reverse complement strand
CCCCCCCCCCCCCCCCCCCCCCCCCCCCCCCCCCCCCCCCCCCCCCCCCCCCCGGTAAATTTTCACATTTCGACTATGCGAATGTTAAGGATTTTAAATAATTTTGTGCGTGATTCTATTTTGAAAATTGTGTAGACGATATCCCGAATGCCTTGAACGCCACGAAAATCGAGAGTTTAACCAACGCTTACATCATCAGGTTACCCTCTGTTTTTTAGTGTTTTATAGCAATGGTGCCATGCCACGGGAGGCATCTGGTGCCCGATTTTGGTCGCTTCGCATATTTTTTTGATACGAATTTGATTGACCGGAAGTAGAGATCCGGAGTTCCGCTCCTCCCCTGATACAGGGCCACACGGAGCAGCCTTAGAGAAATTTTCATGAAAAATCATTAATATCAAATTAATCTTAGATGAAACATTATCAAACAGGAATCGCCAGGAAATTCTTATTTCTGATGGTGGGACTGCTATGCGCCGTCGGCGTCAATGCGCAGTCGATCACCGTGCGCGGCACCGTTGTCGACCCTTCGGGTGAGCCGCTTATCGGTGCGAGTATCCTTGCAGAAGGCACAAATGTCGGAACCGCTACCGACATCGATGGTAACTACTCCATCAATGTGGCCCCTACAGCAAGCCTCATCTTCTCTTATGTGGGCTACGACTCCCAGACCGTAAAGGTCGACGGCCGCACCACCATCAATGTTACCATGAACGAAAACTCCGTGATGCTCAACGAGGTTGTGGCCATCGGTTACGGTGTTGTCAAGAAATCCGACGCTACCGGTTCGGTGGCCGTTGTGAAACCCGACGAGATCGAGGCCGGTATGGCAACCTCCGTTCAGGACATGCTCGTAGGCCAGACCCCGGGCGTGGTTGTAACCACAGCCGGAGGCCCTGAAGGTGGCGCCAACATCCGCATCCGCGGTGGCTCCTCGCTTAACGCATCCAACGACCCCCTCATCGTGCTCGACGGCGTGCCCCTCGACAACGGCGGTGTGCAGGGCATGGGCAACCCCCTCGCCATGATCTCCCCCGAAAACATCGAGAGCATGACAATCCTCAAGGACGCCTCGGCCACAGCCATCTACGGTTCGCGTGCGTCAAACGGTGTGATCATCATAACCACCAAACGCGGAAAAGCTGGCAAACCCCAGGTCAATTTCTCGGCCAACATGTATGTCAACACAGCCCAGAAAACATGGGATGTCCTCTCGGCCAACGCTTTCCGCAGCCTCATCGCCGAGAAATTCGGTGAAGGTTCCGATGCCTGGAACGCTATGGGCGACGCCTCTACCGACTGGCAGGACGAAGTGCTCCGCACAACCGTCAGCTCCGACTACAACCTCTCCGTTGGCGGCACCGCCAAATGGCTCCCTTACCACGTAAACGTAAGCTACACAAACTCAAACGGCATCATCCGCACATCGCAGATGGATCGTGTGACTCTCGGATTCAACCTTTCGCCTAAGTTCTTCCAGGATCATCTCTCGGTCAACGCCAACGCAAAAGGCTACTATATCCGCAACACATTCGCCGATGCCGCAGCCGTGTCTAACGCAATCAGCTTCGATCCTACCCACGCCGTGCGCTCCAACACCCCCATCGTTGGCGGCAACTCGGGCCAGAGCTACCTCTTCAACGGCTTCTATGAATGTGTAAACACCACCGACGGTGTGACACAGCTCAACGACAACGCCGCTCTCAACCCTGTGGGCATGCTTGAAAACAAAGACAACTACGCCAACGTCTACCGCAGCAACGGAAACCTGCAGCTCGACTACTCGATGCACTTCCTTCCCGAGCTCCACGCCAACCTCAACCTTGGCTACGACGTCAGCAAGACAAACGAAACCAACGCAGTGGCAGCCAACTCGGCCGAGGCCTGGAAAAACCACGAGCACTATGCCGGCGGCTACACCACCGACACCTACCAGTTCAAGAGCAACACAATGCTCGAGTTCTATCTCAACTACAAGAAAGAGTTCGACGCCGCATCGCAGAACCTCGATGTAGTGGGCGGTTACACATGGCAGCGCACCTACAACGAAGGCCACTACTCAGGCGCCAACGGCAACTCGGGCATCCGCACCACCCCCGGATTCAACTATCCCACACTCGTCGATGGCAAATACTCGATGGATATCAACGAATCCACTGTCGACCTTGTAGGCCAGCCCTTCCAGGCCGACGGCGTTTCGCCCGACGGCAACTACCACTGGAAAGACCATCTCCAGCTCCTGTCGTTCTACGGACGTGTGAACTACGGCCTTCTCGACCGCTATCTTCTCACCGTAACCGTCCGCGGCGATGCCACATCGCGTTTCGCCAAAAACAAACGTTGGGGTGTCTTCCCCGCCGTGGCTCTCGCATGGAAACTCAACAACGAGGCCTTCCTTCAGGATGCAGCCTCATGGATGAGCGACCTCAAACTGCGTCTCGGCTGGGGTCAGACCGGTCAGCAGGAGGTCGGCAACTCGATCAACTACATGCCGATGTATGCCATCGCATCACCCTCGGTTTCATATCCCAACGGTCTCGGAGGCTGGTATCTCCCCGTTTATGCCCGCGGTTACAACCCCGACCTGACATGGGAGACAACTACAACCTATAACGCCGCCATCGACTTCGGTTTCCTCAACAACCGCATCACCGGTACTGTCGAATACTACAACCGCCTGACAACCGACCTGCTCGCATTCGTGGCAGTTCCCTCCGGTTCATCGACCACCAACATGCTCAACCGCAACATCGGCTCGCTCCGCAACTATGGCGTTGAGTTCAACATCCAGGCCCGTCCGGTTGTTACACGCGACTTCACATGGACTGTCAACTACAACGTTGGCTGGAACCACAACGAGATCACCGAGCTTACAGGCAACTCTGTCTTCAAGGTCGGAGGCATCTCTGGCGGTACCGGAAACACCGTGCAGATCCATGCTGTAGGCCACCCCGCCAACTCGTTCTACCTCTTACAGCAGGTTTACGATGAAAACGGCGCACCCATCGAAGGTGTATATGTCGACCAGAACGGCGACGGACAGATCGACGAGGCTGACAAAATCATCAACAAATCGCCCGATCCAAAAGTAACCATGACCTTCGGTTCGCAGTTCCGCTGGAAACAGTGGGATCTCGGATTCAACATCCGCGCCTCGATCGGCAACTATGTCTACAACAACGTGCTCTCTACCAAAGCCGTCTACAACGACCTCTTTGCCTACGGTCTCAACAACCTCGTGGAGAACGACTACTACTTCGAGCAGCCCCGCTACATGAGCGACTACTATCTGCGCAACGCCTCGTTCGTGCGCTGCGACAACATAACCCTCGGCTACACATGGGATAACCTCATCCGTGGCAACCTCCGCCTCCGCCTCTTCGGCGCCGTGCAGAACCCCTTCGTCATCACAAAATACAAAGGGGTCGATCCCGAGGTCTTCGGCGGCATCGACAACAGCGTCTATCCCCGCTCTACCACCTATTCGCTCGGTCTTGTGGCCACTTTCTAAATTTGTCTGACTCTTAAAATCTGAAAGATACAATGAATATCAATAAATATCTCATGCTTGGCGGTCTGGCTCTCGGCCTTGGGCTCACTTCATGTGTGGGCGACCTTGACCTTGATCCCATCGACCCCAACCTGGAATCGCCTGAAAGCTCCACGCTCCTCGTCAACGAGGCAATGCAGTGCTATCAGGTAATGGCCACCTCAGGTCAGGAAGGCCCCGGATCTTCAATCATCTCAGGCCTTGACAACGGTCGCGGACAATACACCCGCGCGCTCTTCATGATGAACGTGTTCCCCACCGACGAGTGCATCTGGATCTGGAAAGACGACGGCATCTACGACCTCGTTACAAACACATTCGACGCCACCAACGGAAACATCTACGGCACATATTCGCGCCTTTATGCCCACATCGCCGTCTGCAACCAGTTCCTGGCCGACGCCGAAGGCAACAGCGACGCCGAGATCCTGCGCCTCTACGATGAAGTGCGCGCCCTCCGTGCGATGAGCTACTACTGGATGTGCGACATCTTCGGAAAAGCATCGTTCGCTCTCGGAGCACCCGACGGAACCGCTCCTGAGCAGATCAGCCGCGAAGACCTCTACACATGGCTTGAAAAAGAGCTCGTCGATCTCGTCGACAATGGAAATCTTGCCGAAACCCCCGTTTATGGCCGTGTCGGCAAAGACGGCGCCGAAGCCCTTCTCGCGCGCCTCTATCTCAACGCCGAAGTCTACACCGGCACACCCGCCTACGACAAATGCGCCGCGCGCTGCGAAAACATCATCGCCCGTCATCAGGGCGGAGGTTACCAGAACTCCGGTCTTGCCGAAAACTATCTCTACCTCTTCTGCCGCAACAACGAGGAATACATGCCCGGCGGTAGCAACAAGGCCGAGAACGAGATTCTGTGGGGCATCCCCTTCGACAGCGAGCGCCTGCAGAGCTACGGCGGAACCATGTTCCTCATCAACGGCGCTCTCGCCGACGAGGGTGGCATGAGCGGTCTCGCCTACGGTTGCTCAAACGTGTGGAAATGTATGAAAGCCCCCCAGCAGTTCTCCGAACACTTCACCTCAGGCGATTTCCGCTGGGATCTCTGGGTGCGTGGAAAACTCACCTGGACTGACGACAAAGGCGAGACTCAGGAAAAAGAATACAAGATCTCTAACGAAGAGTTCGGCACATGGGGCGACGGATACGTCTGCATCAAGTGGACTGGCCTCACCCACATGGCCAACAACCCCGGCGGTGCTCCTGTCTGGGACAGCAATATCGTGTCTACCCAGTTCACCGACACCGATCTGGCCCTCATCCGCCTCTCCGACGTCTATCTGATGTATGCCGAGTGCTATGCGCGCAATGCCGCCGGCACCGATCCCGCGAAAGCTCTCACCTATGCCAACTACGTGCGCGGACGCGCCGGAGTGAGCCTCTGGAGCGACACCGAGCTTAGAAACCTCGACAACATCCTTGCCGAGCGCTGCCGCGAGCTTTACTGGGAGATGACACGCCGTTCCGACCTCGTGCGCTTCAACCGCTTCACCGGCCCCGACCAGATGATCTGGGCATGGAAGGGCAATGCTCTCGAAGGCAACCGCATCGCCGACCGTTACAACCTGATGCCCATTCCGGTAAACGTGATCTCGGCATCGCCCGAGTTCCTGCAGAACCCCGGTTACTGATCGCATATTATTAACAGTTAACAGACATCCAACAACATGAAAAAAATATCATTGATGTTTGCCGCCATGGTGGCTGCGCTCGGTTTCTCGGCCTGCAACGAGACCTGGGACGACAACCCTGTTCTCGGCACTCATGAGGGCGACGTGGTTAAAAACTTCCTCAACGAGCCCGAAATGGCCAACATGGCCGTTCTGATCACCGAAGAGAACAACTCCGAGGCTTTCCATCTCACATGTTCACAGCCGGAGGAATACGGCTATGCCGCCTCTGTGGCATATCAGGTCGAGGTTGCCCTCAACAGCGACTTCACCACCCCCGCTGTCGAAGGTGCTCCCGAATCGGTGCTTCTCGGCACCTCGTTCTACGACTGTGCTGAAATCAATCCCACACGCAGGGCCATAGCCGAAGCCATGTGCAAGCTGCTCGACATCAAGGATCAGGCTCAGGTGCCCACCGACTACATGCCCCTTTACATGCGTCTGCGTGCCAATGTGGTCAATGAATCCGGCACCCCCGTTCCCGGCACAGCCTTCACCTCTAATGTAGTGAGCTTCAAATCTGTAAGCTGCGGCTACCTCGCTGTCGTGATTCCCGGTCAGCCCACCGGAATCTATGTGCGCGGCGATATGAACGGATGGCTCAACGATCAGCTCAACGACGGAAACAATCTTGAGATCCTCTCGAACTACGAGTTCCTCACAACAACCGAAAGCAATGTCTACGAGCTTGAATACATCGAGATCGAAGCCAATGTCGCCTTCAAGATCGCCGATAAAGGGTGGGGCGCTCCCAATCTCGGAATAGGTAACAACCCCATCGAGTTCGGCAAGAAATGTGAGCTCGGATGGAACACCGACAACATCACACTTAACTCTGCTTTCAAAGGATCTGTAACCCTGAGCGGCTCCGACAAGAAGTGGACGGTGGTGTTCGATGCCCTTGAGCCCGACACCCCCGGCCAGCCCAGCGGCATATACATGCGCGGCGACTTCAACAACTGGGGAACCGACACCGAATTCCTTACAACCGATGTAAAAGGGGTGTGGGAAATCGCTTCGGTCACCATTCCCAACGGACTCTTCAAGCTCGCCACTTCCGACTGGTCTACACTCGACCTCGGCGCCCACAAGGCCGACGGGGCTGATGTGGCCATCGTGCCCGGCGAGAAATATGCCCTCGACAAGGGTGGCAGCAACATCTCGGGTGCCGACGGCTTCTCAGGCAAAGCAACCCTACGTCTCAAAGCCGGCAACTACACTCTCCTTCTTGAGCCAAACAAATGATAACAGTGCCATGCGGAGCAGAAAACTCCGCATGGCATAAATCCTCAAACAACCGACAATCATGAAAAAATATCATATTTTGATGCTTGGCTCGCTGGCTGCCGCATTCACCGCATGTGAAGAAGCTCCCGCCGACGCCCCCATGCAGGTCAATCCGCAAGGCCCCGTGCTCGCTGCCGATGCCGTGCAGATAACTCCCGATGCTCTGCTCACTAACGGAGAGACCCTGAACCTCGATTCATACATCGACGAGGCAGTTATACCGGTGTTCTCTCTCGCCGCCGACAACCTTCCGGCCGGAAGTAAGATCTCTGCCGAAATGCAGATCTCTGCCAATCAGGATTTTGCCGAATATCAGACCATAGCCTTGGCGCTCGAGGGCACAAGCTTCACCGTAGAGCCTGCCGCCATGCACGAGGCCTATCTCGAAACTTTCGGCGACGAGACTTCTGCCCAGACTGCCTACTACCGCGTGCCCGTGTCGTTCACAACCGAAAACGGCACAAGCTATCGTCTCGGAGCGGCCGACTACTATGCCGCCTCCGGCAGCTTCAGCGAAACTCCCATGGTCTCGATCATGCCCACCGATTTCGTCTACACCCCCGGCGGATCAAACAACTGGAGCCAGATCGCTTCTAACTATCTTTATCCCGCCAAAGATCCCGTTGAAGGCTGCTACTATGGCGTTGTAAACAACAACGGCGGTTTCAAGGTTACAGTGCTTCCCGACTGGAATGGCACAAACTACGGCGATGGCGGCCCCGGCATCCTCTCCACCGACGGCGGTGCCGGAAACCTCCAGGCTGAAAACGGACTCAACTGGGTTTCGGTCAATCTTGTCGACCTTACCTGCAATATCGTAAAAATCGAGTCTGTAGGCATCATGGGTGCCGGCAACGGCTGGGCTGCTGATCAGTTCCTCGCTCCCGACGAGACCGGAATGGTCTACTC